>JAZFTY010000477.1:0-3816 GCA_036446935.1 Acidobacteriota bacterium
AAAAGCCCTGGGTTCAGAGTTCGGATGGCCACAGCGCTACATTCCCCATACCGGGAGCCCTTCTCCCCCATCGGTGTTGACCAATTCGGCCAATCACGTGAACTATCTCTTCTATGAAAAGGATCCAGGGGTCCCCATGCCGGATCCCGGCGATCTCTCTCTCATTCCGGATGCCCAGAGGCAGCCTCCCGAATGGGCCTGGTGGCAATTCAATGCCGATGATTTCACTGCCGGTAAGGGCGATTTCATGAAGGCTATAACGGATGCCACCGATCCTGATTTGAAGCGGTTTTTGGACAGGAAGGGCGGCAAATTCATTTTGTACCACGGCTGGGGTGATACAGGGGTCCACCCTGAGCCCACCGTCGATTACTACGAAGAAGTCGTCAAAGTTACTTTCGGCGGCGATCTGGAGGCGGCCAGAGAGGATATGCGGCTGTTCATGATTCCAGGAATGGGCCACTGCCGAGGCGGGCCAGGTCCGGACTCCTGGGATAAGTTGGCACCGCTGGTGGAGTGGGTAGAAAACGGCAAGGCTCCTGATTTCGTCGTTGCCACCCACAACACCGATGGGGTCATCGACAACGAGCGACCGATTTGCCCTTATCCGGAACAGGCCGTTTATACGGGTCCTGCGGGTGGTGAAAACGATCGCGCCAATTGGGTGGCAACGAATTTTACCTGTCGC
Organism: Acidobacteriota bacterium; assembly: GCA_036446935.1. GTDB lineage: Bacteria > Acidobacteriota > UBA6911 > RPQK01 > JADFOI01 > JADFOI01. The sequence goes on from JAZFTY010000477.1 coordinate 689, forward strand.
TAGGTGGTTTCGGCCTTCCCGCCCCGAGCTGCCGAGCGCACATCGCTCTCGATCAATTCCCAGATCTGATCGATATAGTTCAGGAACTCCGGGGTGCGCTTGAGGGAAAGTTTGCGGGGGCGTTCGAAGGGGATGGAGATAGTGGCTTTCACGCGGCCGGGACGAGAACCAAAGACGATGACCTGATCGGAGAGAAAAATGGCTTCATCAATCTGATGAGTAATGAACAGCACCGTTTTACTCGTCCTTCGCCAGATGCTCAACAGTTCGCTTTGCATGATCTCCCGGGTTTGAGCATCCAGAGAGGCAAAGGGCTCGTCCATGAGCAACAGATCAGGATCAATCAAGAGAGCCCGGGCCAGGTTCACCCGCTGCTGCATGCCGCCGGAAAGTTCATGCGGATAGTGATCCTCAAACCCATTCAGGCCCACTATCTCAAGAAGCTCATGGGCTCGTGCCAGGGCCTGTGTGACGTCCCCGCCCTGACACTCCAGGCCGTACAGAACATTGTTGAGCACCGTTCGCCAGGGAAGAAGTGAGGCCTGTTGAAAGACAACCGCCCGGTCCCTGCCAGGTCCTTCGACCCGATGGCCATCCAGGGTCAGTTCGCCTTCGGAGGGAGCGATCACGCCGGCAACCACATTGAGGAAGGTCGTTTTCCCGCATCCACTGGGTCCAACGATGGTGACAAACTGATTCTCCTCGACCGAAAGATCGATTTGGGAGAGAGCTCGTATGGAACTCCCCAGGCGAGCCTGAAAATAGTCAACGCATAGTCCCTTGGACTGCAGCTTGGGTGTGGACGTCATAGAACGAGACACTTAGCAGAGTAGATTCCAACCCATAGGTTCTTGTCAACAGCGCTCACTTCTCTCTTGACTCTTCTTCGAAAGGAGTGGTATTCCTGGGTACAAGTTCTAACCTACAGGGAGGCACAGCATGAGATACAAATTCTTCGTCGTTTGTCTATTGGTTTTGCTCTACCCGAGCGTGGGGCTTTCACAGCAGATTCCACCATTGGTGGCCGAGCAGGGCTATGCCGACATGGTTCTGTTCAATGGCAAAGTGGTCAGCATGGATGATCGTAGCATCACGCCCAATACCCCCGGCAACATTGCCCAGGCCATGGCCATCAAAGGGAAAAGGATTATGGCACTGGGCAGCAACGCCGAAATGAGAAGGCTGGCGGGACCCAAAACTCGCTTTGTGGATGTGGGCAATAGAACCGTGATTCCGGGTTTGATCCAGACCCACTACCACAGCTATGGGACTGCCGCTCGAACCTATGGTCCGCAGTTGGGTCTTGTCGATCCCAGCGTCAAGCTGATCGTGGTGGCGGAGACGACCGCTGAGGCAACCGCCAAGAAGGTTCGGGACACCATTCTCAACGCCATTCGAGTACAACAACTACCGGATGGGCAGTGGATCACGGTTGATCTTCAGGAGAACGAAAAGAATCGTCGCGGGACAACCTTCACCTGGCTCTATTTGGGCAAAATCAACCGAAGGCACTTCGATACTGGAACGGAAGACAACCCGGTCTTGTTGAGAACCCAGCTGCAGGGAATCTTCAACAGCCGTGCCATCCAGGAATTCACCGAGGTCTTTCCCGACTGGGAGGAGAGTACCGATTGGGAAAACGGTCCGGGGTCTGCGTTGAACGGATATGCCGCTGTTCCCGACAGGGGGGCCCTGACCTTCGAATTTTGGTGGAAGGATAAACCCCTGGAGGATTTAGCCGAAGTGCTCCGTCTGGGAGGAGTCGACATCGTCAATAAGGGCATCACCACGCTCTCAACACGCATCTTGTACCCTCGAGTGGTGGCTGCCTATCATCTGCTCAATCGAGAGGACAGGATGCCTCATCGACTCTCCTACTATATCGAATCGCAGAGAGGAAACCTCTGGAATCTCAAGACCACCCGTGAATTTTACAAGGGCACCGGTGCCCCCTGGACCACCCACATTGCCGGAAACGAAATGTTGTGGTTAGGCGGGATGGCCAATGAAGTCTGGGATTCCATTTACAACGAGGTGTGCCTGGGTCCCGATGTGGACGTCCCGGAAGGAATTCAGGTCCGGGAAAGGTGCCCGGAGCCTGGAAGCAAACCCTATGAATCGGTCAAAATAGCCCTGATCAATGGATGGCGCCCGGTTCAGGTGCATGCCACTTCCAGCCATGGAGGCCGGCTCTACATTCAGATGGTGGAAGAAGCCATGGAAGAGGCTAATTTTTCGGTCGAGTACATCCGAAGTCTCAGAATGACCCTGGAACACAACCCGCTGCTGGGCAATGTTTCCGATGTCATGGAGGGGATCAAGAAGTACGGGATTATCCTCAATGTCAAACCGGACCACATGGGGGATGCCCGGGAAAACATCAAGGACTATGGGGATCAGATCCTGAAGTTTGTAGCGCCCGTAAAGACGTGGATCAATGATGGGATTCGTGTCACCTTTGAGGCCAATGGTACCGATTTTTGGACACCCATTTACGAGCTGGTCACTCGGAACATCTCCATACTTCGCGGTTCGGAAGAACGATCGCCGCTGGTTCCTGAGGAGGCCATCGATCGGGTCACAGCTTTGAAAATGGCCACTACCTGGGCCTCGGAATACATGATGGCTGAGGACACGATCGGCACCCTGGAGCCTGGAAAGTTCGCCGATTTCACGGTCCTGGATCGGGACTTTTTCACCATCCCTATCGAAGAAGTGCGCCAACTGGAGGCGGTGATGACGGGTCTGGGTGGCGAGATCGTCTATGATCCGGATCAAATTGCCAGTGGCAATTAATAGACGCTGGTTCTCAGAAGTTCAGGCCCGATAGACTCTTTGCTTGCTTGACCCGTTTGTTCTTTGAAGAATATAATTCGTTCCAAGACCAGTGAGACACTAAAAGGAGCGATCCAGCTTTTGAAGAGCCTATTTTCAGGATTCTGTGAGATACCAAGGAGGGAACCATGAGAGAGTTAGTGGCCCAGTATCTGTCCAAGTCGATATCGCGGCGGGGATTTGTCAGCCGGTTAGCCAAGACGGGAGTGTCGCTGGCGGCGGCCCAGTCGGTGGTGCAGTCTCTGACCCCGCTGGTGTACGGGAAAACGGGGGATACCGATGTATCGCCCGAG
>JAZFTY010000478.1:0-12638 GCA_036446935.1 Acidobacteriota bacterium
CTGGAGAAGCGGGAAAAAGCCAGCAAGGATTCCTACGGACAGCAACTTGCAGCCTGTGAAGCGGAGGCTGACTTTAAGATCACCAATAACCGTTCGCTGTCTGAGCTCACCGAGCAGATTTCGGAGTTGCTACCGCAGTTGATGGGTAATCTGGTACGTCCGAGTTGGGATGAGTATTTCATGAAATTGGCCAAGGTAGCGTCGCTACGCAGTAACTGTGTGAAGCGAAAAGTCGCTGCTATAATCGTCCGCGATAAGAGAGTCATTTCCACTGGCTATAATGGAACTCCACGAGGAACCAAGAATTGTTATGAAGGCGGTTGTCCGCGCTGCAACAACCTTGCCGACAGCGGTACGCACCTGGACGAATGTCTCTGTTCCCATGGTGAGGAGAATGCCATCACCCAGGCTGCCTATCATGGCATGAGCGTCAAGGAAGGGACCTTATACTCAACCTTTGCCCCGTGTTTAACGTGTACGAAGATGATCATCAATGCGGGCATTATAGAGGTCGTTTACAACCTGGATTATCCCCTGAACGAGACCTCTTTTAAGTTGTTCCGGGAAGCCGGTGTGATTATTCGCCAACATCGAGTGGAGTAACGGGCGGGCTGTGAGAGCCGTGCCCTGACTTCAGTGGTCACTTCCATGCTGGGTCTTGTTTCGCTTTTCTTTTTCACAATGGCCACCGGAGGGTTCATCCTTTTCATGGTCAAGTACCCCCATGGTTCGGAGATTCGAATGTGGGGGATTCGGCTCAGCTATGGGTTTGGCTTTTTCGGGGTTCTGGCCTGGAGGTTCTACCGAGGCTCGTTCAGCGAACTCTCCCTGCTCACCGTCTCTGCTTTGTTGGTTTCCCTGGTTGCCTTTGAACTCTCCACGAAATACCTGGATTAGGTCAAGGGGCGCACAGCCGTGCGCCCGAAAACCTCAATTTACCCACCGGTTATAGGGCGCACATCTGTGCGCCCCTACAGCCCGGAACGGGACAGCTCGTCCAGAAAATAGGCGGAGCTCTTGATCCCAGCGTAGAAGTTATCCAGATTCAGTTTCTCGTTGGGGGCGTGGGCGTTCTCATCCGGCAGGCCGATGCCCATGAGCACGCTGGGGATGTTGAGGAGTTCTGCAAAGGTTGCCACCACCGGGATGGACCCTCCTTCTCGTTGAAACACCGGCTCCTTGCCGAATCCCTGCTTGATGGCTTGAGTCGCTGCCTTCAGAGCCGGGTGATCCAGCGAAGCAACCCAGGGCTTCCCTCCATGCATCCGGGTGGTTTCAAGGTGCACCGATGAGGGGGTCAGAGCATGGACGTAATCCTCGAACAAATCTGCAATCTTTTCGGGGTCTTGATCGGGAACCAACCGCATGCTCACCTTTGCCATGGCCTTGGCGGGCAAGACCGTCTTGGCTCCTTTCCCGGTAAAGCCGCTCTCCAGGCCATTGATTTCAAAGGTAGGTCGTACCCAGAGCCGTTCCAGAGGCGTGTATCCCTCTTCGCCTGATAGTTCCTTCAGGCCGATGGCCTGCTTGTAAGTGGACTCGTCAAAGGGCAAGCGAGCAAATTCTGCTTTCTCTCTTTCCGTCAATTCGCGAACGTCATCATAGAAATGAGGAATGGTGATCCGACCTGCTTCATCTTTCATTGCGGTTAAGATCTTGGAGAGCTCAAAGGCGGGATTCACAACGGCGCCTCCAAAGGATCCCGAGTGGAGGTCAGTGTGTGCTCCCTGTAGATCCAATTGAAAGTAAGCCAGGCCTCGAAGTCCGTAGCAGATTGAAGGAACCCCACGGGCGAACATGGCGGTGTCCGAAACCATGGCCACATCGGCTTTGAGCAAATCCTGATGGGTTTCGATGAAGGGGTCCAAGTGAGGGCTGCCAATTTCCTCTTCCCCTTCGATGAGGTACTTGATATTCACCGGAAGTTGCCCGCTCGTGTTCAGGAATGCTTCGGCACTTTTGAAATGGATGAAAACCTGCCCCTTATCATCCGCTGCTCCCCGGGCATAGAGCTCACCATTGCGGATGGTCGGTTCAAACGGTGCTGATTCCCAAAGCTCAATCGGATCAACCGGCTGGACATCGTAATGGCCGTACACCAAAAGGGTAGGTTTTGCCTCTTCCACCAGCCGCTCGGCATAGACAATGGGATGTCCCTCGGTGGGGAAGATTTCCACGGTCGTCATGCCCGCCTCCTGAAGTTGCCTGGCTACGAATTCGGCAGCGGCTTTAACGGCCTCATTGTGTTCCGGATCGGTGCTCACACTGGGAATTCTCAAGAACTCAGTCAATTCCCCGATGTACCGGTCGTGGTTTTCCTGAATGTATTCGATGATTTTCTTCATCAGGGGATTTGAGGTTCATGACGATCCAAAGACACGCTCAAATACAGTGTCGATGTGCTGGAGCGTGTTTTGAACATCAAAAACCTGGTTCACTTCCTTTTGGGTGAGGTGCTTTTGGATGTCTGGGTCTTCCAGGATCAGAGTTTCGAAATCCGCACCGTCGTCCCAAACGCGCATGGCGTTTCGCTGAATCCATTGGTAAGCCTCTTCCCGAAGGACCCCCCTTCGCACCAACTCGAGCAAGAGTGTTCCCGAGAAGATCAAGCCCCTGGTCAGATGGAGGTTTACCTCCATCTGCTTTTCGTGCACCTCTAAATTCTGGATGACGTCGTTGAGCTTGATGGTCAGATAGTGGGCCAATGTCGTACTGTCGGGAAGGATCACCCTTTCCACGGAGGAGTGTGAAATATCCCGCTCGTGCCACAGCGGGATGTTTTCCAGGGCGGCCATGGCGTTGCTCCGCATCAGCCGAGACAAGCCACTGATATTTTCACAGGTCACGGGATTGCGCTTGTGAGGCATGGCTGAACTACCCTTTTGCCCGGAACCAAACGGTTCACTCACTTCCTGAACTTCAGTCCTCATCAGGTGGCGGATTTCTGTCGCTACTTTATCGTAGGTGGAACCCAGGATGGCCAGGGTGCACATGTATTCAGCGTGCCGATCTCGTTGCAAGGTTTGGGTTGAGACTCGGGCGAAATCAATTCCCAGTTTCTGGCAAACCTTCTCTTCGACCTGGGGAGAAAGGTGGGAAAAGGATCCCACCGGCCCACTTAGTTTTCCAACCTCCAGGGTTTCTCGGGCCCGGCGGAAACGGTGCAGGTTACGTTCCATCTCGGAGTACCAAACCGCCAGTTTGAGTCCAAACGTCAAGGGCTCCGCGTGGATGCCGTGAGTGCGGCCGATGGCAGGCACCTGCTTATAACGAAGCGCTTGAGTCTTTAATGTGGAGAGAAGTCCTAAGAGTTCCTTTTCGATCAACTCGGAGGCTTCTTTGACCTGCAGCGCCTGGGCCGTGTCGACCACATCTGTTGAAGTGAGACCAAAATGAATAAAACGTGAGGCCGGCCCCACCTTCTCGGCAACCGCGGTGGTGAAGGCAATCATGTCGTGGCGGGTGACTTCCTCGATTTCCTTGATTCGGTCGATGGAAAAACCGGCTTTTTGTTGGATTTGGGAAAGCTCTTCCTGAGGGATCTCGCCCATTTCCGCCAGAACTTCACAAACGGCAATCTCGACCTGAAGCCACTTTTGGAACTTGTTTTCCTCAGACCAGACCCGACCCATCTCGGGCAGGGTATATCGAGGGATCATAAGTCTAGGACTATGGAGGGTTTGCTCTGATGAGTCAAGTGCAGGTTGCAGCATTTGGCGTACAGAGGAAGGTCTTGAAAAAGGGCACGAGAAGCATGATCCAGCGCGATCTTGGGATCATTGTTTCGACGACTCAGATGAGCCAGGAAGATGTGGCTCGCCTGCCGGTCGAAGGAGTGGCTCAAAAAGGTCGACAATTCCTGGTTGGAGAGATGGCCGAGACGGCTCAGAACACGCTGTTTGATGCTCCAGGGATAGGGCCCAATCTTCAACATCTGCTCGTCATGATTGGATTCCACGATGAACCAGTCACATCCCGACAGGTTTTCAACCACCGCAGGGGTGAATTCTCCCAAATCGGTGACCAGAGCACCGCATATGCCTTGTGCCGTGAAACGAAAGCCTACAGGTTCCGCGGCGTCATGAGAGACCGAAAAGGCTTCGATCTGAAGGTCGCCGACGGAGAAGGAGGAGTTGGAGCGGAAGCTTTCCCAGCAGTCAATATTCTGAAGTCCGGGTACTTCTTCCCGGGTCCCTTCATTCATGAAAATCGGCACCTGGCGCCGGGCCAGCAAAGCCGGAACTCCGCTGACATGGTCCGAGTGTCCGTGGGTGAGAAGAACGGCATCGATTCTCTCGCTCTGAAGCTCAGCCTCCTCCAGACGTCGCTTCAAACTGCGCGGGCCAAAACCCAGGTCGACCAAAACGCAGGTCTTCTCGGTGGCGATGTACGTGCAATTCCCACTGCTTCCACTTCCCAGGACGGATACTTTCACGGTGAGGTAGAATGTATCAGCTGAGTGTGAAAAAGAAAAAAGCAGCAAGGACCCGGAACTGTCCGTGCCTTCTTGAGGGATGATCAACAGTGGCTAAGAAATTCTACATCGCAACCTTCGGGTGCCGAACCAATCAAGCGGACAGCGCGGCCCTGCGGGAGGATCTCCTCTCTCGTGACTTCGAGGAGACCCGGGAGTGCCGCCAAGCCGACGTGATTGTGGTGAATTCATGCACGGTGACCCATCGCTCGGATCAGCAGGTGCGGCAGCTCACTCGCAGTTTGGGTCGCCGGAATCCTACTGCACGTCTGGTCGTGACCGGATGCTATGCCCAGCGCGATCCCAGCAGTTTGGCACGAATCACGGGTGTGGATGCGGTGGTGGGAAACAGCCACAAAGGCAACATCGGTTCCATTGTTGCCGCCTTTGAGTGTGCAGAAACGCGCCCTCCCACTCATGAGGAAATTGCGGCCATTTACCGGGATGACTTTCGCAGCGTCGCGGCCATGGAGATGACGCCCGCCACGGAGACAGGGGGGAGAACCAGGCCCTTCGTTAAGATTCAGGATGGTTGTGACGCCAAATGTACCTACTGCATTATTCCCTATGTCCGCGGTCCCAGCCGCAGTGTGCCCCCCCAGATCGTTCTGCGACAGCTTGCTCAGTTGGTCGAAAACGGATTCAAAGAAGTGGTTTTAACGGGCATCCATATGGGCAGTTACGGAGTGCACTTGAAACCCCGCTATTCCTTGGATCGCTTATTGGGTGAGATTGTGGCCGTGCCGGGTTTGGAGCGGATCCGGCTCAGTTCCCTTGAGCCCATGCAGCTGTCCCGTCGCGTCATTGCTCTAGCTGCAAACTGCGAGAAAGTCGCTCCCCATTTCCATATTTGTCTTCAAAGTGGAAGTGACCGGATTCTGAAAAAGATGTTCAGGCCCTATAAAACCAGCCGATTTGCCCAGATCGTTGAGGAGATTCGCCGCTGCATCCCGGATGCCGCCATCGGAACAGATGTTATTGCTGGCTTCCCGGGAGAATCGGAGGAGGATCATCGCCAGACCGTAGAATTTATCAGCCGGATGCCCTTCACCTATCTCCACGTGTTTCCCTACAGTGATCGTTCCGGTACGGCCGCCTCTGATATGGCGGAAAAGGTGGATTCTAGAACCATCAAGCGCCGCAGTGGAGAGTTGCGACAGATCTCCGAAGACAAAAACCGGGCCTTTCGACGCCGGTTTCTGGGGCGATCCCTTTCCGTACTCACCCTGAGCGAGAAAAAAGATGGGATGCGAACGGCTCTATCCGGAAACTATCTGAAAGCGAAAGTGGACCCCTCAATGCCCAGCAACCAACTGGTCCAGGCCAGGGTGGTGGCGGAAGATCCGGAGGGCTACCAGGTGTTGGAGCCGGTATGATCCATAATCCCGGCCGCTAATGTTCCAACACTACAACCGCCACTGCATGGTCGGGCGAGTGGGTGATGGAGATCCAGGCTGTTTGGGCACCCAGTTCATCGAAAATTTCCTTGGCTTTGCCATGGAAAGTCAGTAGCGGCTTTCCCGCCTCGTCGTCGGTGATCGCTACATCTTTCCAGCGGATACCCCTGCTCCACCCCGTGCCCAGTGCTTTCAAGGCTGCCTCTTTGGCCGCAAATCTTCCTCCGAAGTGCTGATACTGATGCCTGCGGCTGGTGCAGAACCGGATTTCCTCCTCTGTAAAAACCCTCTGTTGCATCCGCTTAGTGCCCTGTAGAGCGTTCCGAATGCGACGGACTTCTACGATGTCAACGCCGATGCCAATGATCATGGACTTGTGTTAGCCTTTCTTCTCGATGTTCCGCCAGAAGAATCCGGGTCCAGCCTCCTTTTTTGTGTTCGAGGAACTGGAAGAAATTCCAGGCTTTGTTCACGCTTTCACGTCACGGCAGACCGATGCTCCAAAGCAGGAGCCTGTTTCCTCGGATGAAGTCCCACTGGAAAAGAGGCTCTTACTCGAAAGCCTTGGCCTGCAGCCCAACCAGCTCTTCTTTTTACATCAGGTGCACTCAAACCGAGTCGTTACGGTGAATGCCCCGACTTTGAAGTCCTCGGGTCCGACCTCACTGGGCTCTGCAGATGGAGTGATCGCGCTTCTCCCGGCCCAGTTTCCGGTCATTCGAACGGCCGATTGTCTTCCAATTCTTGTTCTATTGGCAGAGAAAAAGCAAGTCTGTGTCCTGCACACGGGTTGGCGCGGGACCCGGGATCGAATCACTCGAGAAGGGGTCTCCCGGTTCCTCGAGGCCACCCAGGCTTCCCCCCAACAGCTCATCGTCGCCATGGGACCCTGTATTCGAAAATGTTGCTATGAAGTGGGACCGGAGGTCAGGGAACAATATGCCCGGTCAGGACACGATCTGGATCGGTGCTTCTCTGGCCCACAACTCGATTTGGTAGAGGCCAATAGAGTTCAACTGCAGGAGTTGGGGGTGTCGAAAATCCTGGATTCAAAAATGTGCACCGCTTGTCGCACCGACCTGTTTTATTCCTATCGCCGAGAAGGTGAAACAGGGCGGATGTGGCTTTTGGCAGGGTTTCAGCAGTAGCCCAGGACCTAACCGGGCAAAATCTCCTGACGCATCTTCTCCCGGTATTCCTTCAGTTTCTGAGCCAGGTCCGGGTCGCTTCGAGCAAGAATCTGGACGGCGAAAAGAGCTGCGTTGATGGCCCCTGCCTTACCGATGCCCATACAGGCAACAGGGATTCCCTTGGGCATCTGCACGGTGGAGAGTAGAGAGTCCAACCCCTGGAGAGAGGAAGCATCCAGAGGTACACCAATGATGGGAAGGGTCGAGTGAGCGGCCAATGCTCCCGCCAGGTGGGCTGCGTACCCCGCCCCTGCGATCAATGCTTGAATCCCTTTACTTTCGGCCGACTGAGCATACTCGGAGGTTTCTTGAGGCGTACGGTGTGCCGAAAGGACCTTCATCTCATGGGGAACCCCGAACTCTTCAAGGATCCTGGCGGCTTCACCCATGATGGCAGCATCTGATTTACTACCCATGAGGATTCCGATCTTTGGGTTGGTCATGTCAATTCCTTTTTAGTCCTTTGGAGGCTATGTCTCGACGACAGTACATCCCCTCAAAATGGATTTTGTTCACACCTTCATAGGCGCGCATAATAGCAGGTTGGAGGGTGGGAGCCACAGAGGTGATCCCAAGAACTCGGCCTCCATTGGTGACGGTCTTTCCGTTCTTTAAGGTGGTTCCGGCATGGAAAGCAACGGTGTTTTCATCCTCACCTGCCATGTCCAGCCCGGAAATCTCCTGGCCCTTTTCATAGGATCCCGGGTACCCCTTTGCCGCAAGCACAACACACACGGCAGCATTCTTGTTCCAGTGGACATCTGCATTTTCTAAATTGCCTTCGGCCATCGCATAGAGGAGGTCCAGAAGGTCGCTTTCCATTCGGGGTAAAATGACCTGGGTTTCCGGATCTCCAAAGCGGACGTTGAATTCAAGCACCTTCGGGCCTTCACGGGTCATCATGAGGCCTGCGTACAAAATACCTTGGTAAGGATTTCCCTCTTCAGCCATACCCCTTATGGTTGGATAGATGATTTCATCCAGGACCTTTCGACGAAGTTCTTCCGAGAGGATGGCATCAATGGAGTAGGCTCCCATACCCCCCGTATTGGGCCCCTGGTCTCCTTCGTAGATGGCCTTATGATCTTGAGAGGGCACCATAGGTAAGACGTTCACCCCGTCAGAGAAGACCATAAAAGAGGTTTCCTCTCCTTCCAGAAACTCTTCGATAACCAATCGATCTCCAGAGGCTCCGAATTTTCTTTCCTGCATGATGCAGTCCAGCGCCTCTAAGCTGGTGGCCAGGTCGGGGCAAATGAAGACACCTTTCCCGGCCGCTAACCCATCTGCTTTTAGGACCACCGGGAATTGAAAAGCGTCGTGCTTGAGGGTGGTTTCCGCCGTCTCGAACTGGTCGAAGACCTGATATCCGGAGGTGGGAATGGCGTGTCGTTTCATAAAGTCCTTGGCAAAGGCCTTGCTGCCCTCCAGACGAGATGCTTCACGCGAAGGCCCGGCAGCGCGCAAACCCTGTTGCTGGAATCGATCGACGATTCCGGCGACTAAAGGCCCTTCAGGGCCGACTACGGTCAGGTCAATTTGCTGGGAAACGACAAAGTCGAGAAGCCCGTCGATGTCCTCAGCATCAATGGGGACATTCTTGGCAAGCTGTGCGGTTCCCGCGTTACCCGGTGCACAGTAGAGTTGCTCGAGCTGTGGATTTTGCTTGATTTTCCAGGCGAGGGCATGTTCCCTGCCACCGGAACCGACGACAAGTACTTTCAATGTAATCCGTGTTATGGCTCCCTACTTCTTGGAGTCCCCTTTCCCACTTCCGGATTTACTCTTGGAGTCCGAGGCACTTGTTGTTTTCTTCTCTTCACTCTTTTCCGAGGAAGGCTTGGGTGTGGAGCCTTTGTGGCTGTTTTTACCATACTCGTTAACGTACCATCCAGACCCCTTGAACTGGATGGCGGAAGCGGAGAGGAGGCGCTCCAGTACTCCTCCGCAGTCTTCACACTTAGAGAGTGGTGAGTCGGAGAATTTCTGAATGACTTCGATCGTTTCTCCGCAGTCCTGGCAACGGTACTCATATAGAGGCATTCGTGCTCCTACCGGAAGGGAATATAAGATCGCCATTCCGGGGTTGTCAAGTAAGCTCAGACCCTAGGGTCTCGTCCCATGCATACTATAACGTTTGCTGATGGGTCTTGCGAGGAAAGGTCAAGGAGCGAGGAGGAGGTGATGCAGGGACATCGGCGATGACGAGCGACGCAGAGATTACCCGTAACCCCCATTAGCCCGAAGGGTGGCGGCGGGACGACATCGATTTCTTTGTCGCTCCTCCTCCACGATGTCACTGACATCACGTCGTCGTCGCTTCGCGAACTCGACGCCGTCGCGCTCGCCACAAACGTCATGGTATTCATGAGACGAGACCCCAATTATTATAGGCACAAAGCGAGGTAGCGAGTAGCGCTGAGGCACTTTTCCCAGGGACGGCTTGCGTACGAGCATCCCTTTTTCAATAATAACTCCCGTGAAATGCGTTCGAAAGGCAGTCATTCCAGCAGCTGGCATGGGATTGCGATTCCTTCCGGCTACCAAGGCGATCCCCAAGGAAATGCTTCCCATTGTGGATAAACCCACCATCCAGTATGTGGTGGAGGAGGCGGTCGAATCGGGTCTAAAAGATGTTACCTTCGTCACCAGCAGCAGAAAAGATGCGATTAAGGACCACTTTGATTACGACTCCAGGCTGGAGCACAAGCTCCAGGAACAGGGTAAGCTTGAGCTGTTGAAGGTGGTCCAGGAGATCACCCGGATGATCACCGTGTCGTCGATTCTCCAGAAGGAACCGCTGGGACTCGGGCACGCCATTCTCATCACCCAGACGTTGATTGGAAACGAACCTTTCGCGGTCTTTTTGGGCGACGACATCATCGTTGGCGAAGTCCCCTGCATGAAGCAGTTGTTGGGTGTCTACGAAACTCACCAGGCCAGCGTTCTGGCCGTGCAAGAAGTTCCACAGGAGGCCATTTCTCGTTATGGCGTGGTGGCAGTTGAGCCGGTGGAACCAGGCGATGACCGCCTTTTTACCGTCAAGGATGTGGTGGAGAAACCTCCTCCAGAGAAAGCTCCTTCCAATCTGGCCGTGATTGGTCGATATGTTCTCACCCCCACGGTTTTTGAGTGTTTGGAGAAGACGAAGCCCGGAGTGGGGGGGGAAATTCAGCTGACTGATGGTCTCCGAAGCTTAATCGAAAAAGAGCCTGTGTACGCCTACCGCTTTCAGGGTTCTCGATACGATGCGGGAAACAAGCTGGAGTATCTGATGGCCACGGTGGACTTTGCCTTGCAGCACAAGGATTTGGGAGAACAGTTCCGAGCCTATTTGAAAGACCTGAAGTTGTGAGAAGGAATGTTAGATAGAGCCCTGATTCGGGAAAAGCTTGATTGGGTCCACCAGCGGCTCGAAACCAAGAACTTCAAGCTGGATCAAGAGGAGTTCGTAAGACTCGATGAAGAAGAACGCTCGCTGCGCGTGGAGTGGGAAGATCTGCGAGCCCTTCGTAATCGGACCAGCGAAGAGATCGCGGAACAAAAAAAGCAGGGGAAGGCCGGCGAAGAGAAGATTGCGCAAATGAAGGAGGTATCTGCTCGAATCAAGGAACTGGACGAGCAGGTCAAAGCATCGCAGACTCGCATGCATGAGTTTTTGTCGGTGATTCCCAATCTTCCCCATGAGAGCGTTCCCGTAGGTGCCGATGAATCTTCCAACTCAGTGGTCCGGGAAGTGGGGGAGCCTCCCCAGTTTGATTTTGAAGTGAAGGATCATGTGGATCTAGGGGTGAATCTGGGAATTCTTGATCCGGAGCGGGCTGGAAAAATTGCGGGAGCTCGATTTACCAACTATTACGGCTCGGGGGCACTGCTGGAGCGGGCCCTCATGAACTTCATGTTGCATGTTCACACCCGGGAGCATGGTTATTTGGAGATCCTCCCACCCTTCATGGCCAACCGTCGCAGCTTCTTTGGAACGGGCAACCTGCCCAAGTTTGAAGCCGACCTGTTTCATGTGGAAGGAACCGATTACTTTCTGGTTCCCACCGCCGAAGTTCCCGTGACCAATGTCTTCGCGGATGAAATCCTGGCGGAAGAAAATCTCCCCGTGAATTTCGTCGCCTCTACTCCCTGCTTTCGCAGTGAAGCAGGCTCCTATGGCAAGGATACGAGAGGTTTGATTCGCCAGCATCAATTCAATAAGGTTGAGCTGGTCAAATTCTGCAAACCGGAGGATTCCTTCAAGCAGCTGGAGGAACTGACCTCTCACGCCGAAGAGATCCTTCGCCGTCTGGAACTACCTTACCGGGTGGTCACGCTCAGTACCGGAGATATGAGCTTCAGTGCCGCCAAGACCTATGACCTGGAAGTCTGGATACCCAGCCAGAAAAGGTACCGAGAGATTTCTTCCTGCACGAACTTTGAGGACTTTCAGGCTCGCCGGGCCGACATTCGCTTCAAGGCCAGTGGAAGCAAGCGAGCTCAATTTGTCCATACCCTGAACGGTTCAGGATTAGCCGTGGGGCGAACCTGGGTTGCCCTCATGGAAAACTTTCAGCAGGCGGATGGGACGGTGCGGATACCCGAAGTGCTGGGGCCCTGGATGTACGGGCTGGAGCAATTGACTGGGCAACCTTTTATGCTAGGCTAGCCACAGTTGGCCGGGCTCTACAGCCTTCTGAGTGACGATGATCAAATTTAATCTGGACAAAGAAGTTGGCCTGACTTTCTACGATCAGATTAAAGGGCAGCTCTTGTCGGCCATCTATTGCGGCAAGATCAAGGAAGGCGATCGGTTGCCCTCCATACGCGAACTGGCCGAAGCCCTGAATATCAATTACAAGACAGCCCGCAAGGTCTACCTGCGTTTGGCCACCGAAAACTACATCGAAATTGTCAAGGGAAGTGGAGCCTTTCTGCAAAAGGGGAGTGGAGAAAACAGCTATGAGCAGATGCGTCGACGAGCCATCTTCAGGTTGATGGGAGAAGTTTCCCAAAAGGCGCAGGACCTTGGAGTACCACCCCAGAAATTCCTGGTGCTTCTGGAGAGTTACTTCTCAGGAACCCACTTGAATAAGCTGAACCTCGCGGTGGTTGATCACGAAGAAGAGGCCTTTATTTTTTCACGCGAGTTGAAGCTGCGCCTGGGGGCCGATGTTGCATCCGTGTCCTTGAATCAGATTCAGACCAATGGGGCCAATGAATTATTCCAGAAGAGTGATTACTTCCTGACCACCAGCTGGCATATGAAAGAGGTCCGGCAATTGGCTGAGGAGTATGGCAAGCAGGTTGTGGAAATCAAGCCCAGCCATGAGATCTATACAGAGATCTTGGAGGCGGCCCGTGATCGCAAAGTGGCCATTGTGATCCAGGACGAGCAAACGATGCATGCCTCCTGGGAGATCTTCATGAATATCTACCACCCTTCAACTGAGAAACAGTTTTGGATTGCACCCATTAACCGAGAGGAACTGATTGAAAAGATCATCGAGGAAGCAGAACTCATCTTTGTTTCCCCCATGTGCTGGGACGAAATGAGAAAACGGGCCCCAGCCGAAAAAGAATTGAAAACCT
>JAZFTY010000479.1:0-5579 GCA_036446935.1 Acidobacteriota bacterium
GAGATGGTGATTGAAGGTGCAGGATTCGTGGGGAACTCAGTCGTCAAGGCGGACGGGATTTCCTTGAAGACGACGTTTGAGAGTCCACGGGAACTCAAGGCCGTCATCCCTGCCCATATGCTGGAACGAGCGGAGCCGGATCGTTTCCGTTCCCCTGGCCCGGATCAGTACGTGGGGATCTTTGGAGATCGATCGCTGGCCATCACGGTTTTTAATCCGCCTCCTACCGGAGGTACGTCCGACGGTGTTTCACTGATCGTCGAGGCCAAATGGCACATTGAGTAGGAGCTCGATGTGCGCAGAAAATAGACACTAGAAAATAGAATTCGTTTGGAATTTGGAATTTGTTTGGAATTTGGGATTTAGGATTTGGGATTTGAGCGAGTCTTCTTCCCCTTTTTCCCGCTGAGCTCGGCCACTTCCTTCTTGAGTCGGGTGACCGTCCGTACGAGTTCGGGGAGCTTGCGCAGCAAGACGGTGTTTCGCTTCCACAAAGCGGCCTCCATTTCCGGAGAACCTGAGATCACTTGTCCGGCTTCCACCGATCGGGCCACCCCGGTCTGTGCGGTTGCTACAACTCGATCTCCGATGGTGATGTGTCCCGCTGTTCCCACCTGACCCCCTAACATGACATGGTTTCCCACCCGGGTGCTTCCCGCCAGGCCCACCTGGCCGGCCAGAACGGTGTGCTGCCCAACCCGGGAACCATGCCCGATCTGAACCAGATTATCGATTTTCGTTCCCTTCTCAATCCTGGTCTCGCCAACCGTGGCCCGGTCGATACAGCTGTTGGCACCCACCTCAACGTCGTCTTCCAGGACCACGATGCCTGACTGGGCCATTTTGTAGTAACTGCCGTCTGTCTGGGGCGCAAATCCAAAGCCGTCTGCACCGACCACAGCTCCGTTTTGAAGAATGACCCGGTTTCCGAGTTTGCAGTACTCGCGAATAACGGAGTTGGAATGGGCAATCAGGTCGTCTCCGATCTCGGCATGGGGATAGATCGTGACGTTGGGGTAGAGGAGGGCGTTCCTGCCCAGCTGTGCTCCCTCACCGATGACCACGTTAGCTCCGATGGAATAGTCCCCTTCCATCACCACGTCGTCGGCAATGCTTGCAGTGGGATGGATTCCGGGAACGGGTTCAGGCGGTTGGTAAAACAATTCAATGGCCTGGGCAAAGGCCAGATAAGGATTCTCGGCAATCAGGGTTGGCGTGGAGGTGACGGGAGCATCAGCAGAAAGAATAATGGCTCCGGCACCCGTGGATTCAATCTTGGGTAGGTATTTGGGATTGGAAACGAAAGTCAGATCTTCCTTCCCCGCCTCTTCAATTCCCGCCACTGCGTTGATCTCAACCTCTTCGGGTCCCCGCAGTTCACAACCCAGTGTTTTGGCAATTTCTCCCAATTTCATGGCACTTTTGGCCTCCAGCCCGGACTATGCATAAGTTCTCTACTGCAGCGACGAAACCATCCGCCCTGACTGCGTTGCGCTCGGTCGGCCTCCTCAACGTACCATACAGTACGTTTGCGGGGGCCTCCATCGCGCGTGGCGCAGCGCACTCAGGTCGGCGCGCTTTCGTCTCTTCGCTACGAGAACCTATGCATAATCCGGACTAGCGGAAACAGTTCAGGTGAGAATGATAACTTGAGACGGGAGGGGTTGGAAAGTTTGGAGGGGCTGCCACGCAAAAACATGGCTCAAGCGGCTCGATCGGCTCGCGCTGTCGGCAAGGTTAGTTTCGCGGTTTTCCTCAGTCGGATACTGGGGCTGGTGCGGGATCAGGTCTTCGCCAAGCTCTTTGGGGCCGGACTCTATAATGACGCCTGGCTGGTAGCTTTCCGCATTCCCAACCTTTTGAGGGATCTGTTTGCGGAAGGCGCTCTTAGCGCTGCCTTTGTTCCTACCTTTACCGATTACCTGCACAAGAAGGGCCGAACCGAGGCCTGGGTTCTAGCCAACCTGGTTTTGAGTGGGTTGCTGGTCCTCTTGGGAGCCTTCACGCTGGCTCTATCGATCTTCTCCGAATCCTTTGTGTATCTGCTGGCGGCCGGCTTCGCCGACGTGCCAGGAAAAGTCGCGATTACTGCAGATCTTTTGAAGGTTCTCTCACCCTTTTTGATGTTGATTGCCCTGGCTTCGGTGGGCATGGCGATTCTGAACACCCTCAATCACTTTTTCATCCCCGCCTTGGCTCCAGCGCTTTTCAATGTGGCCATGATTGCGGCAGGAATTTTTCTAGTCCCTCAGTTCGAGAAGTGGGGAATCCTGCCGATTCATGCTATGGGTGTGGGGGCGCTGGTAGGAGGTTTTCTCCAATATGGCCTGCAGTTGCCCCTCATGCGCAGGCACGGCTATCGCTTCCGCTTTCGCATCGACCTGGCCCACGAGGGTGTGCGGAAGATCTCCCGCTTGATGGCTCCCGCTATCGTGGGAGTGAGCGCTGTTCAGATCAACGTCCTGGTCAATACCCAGATTGCGTCCTTTCTTCAGGACAATGGTCCGGTCTCCTGGTTGAGTTACGCTTTTCGGATCATCTATTTGCCTATCGGGATGTTCGGAGTTGCGGTGGGGGTGGTCAATCTCCGGGACGTCTCACTCCTGGCCACTCAGGAAAAGTGGGAAGAACTCAAGGAGACGGTGGCCCATTCCATTAAGCTCATTTCCATCCTGGCCATTCCCTCATCGGTGGGGTTGATGGTCCTGGCTGTGCCCATCGTCCGTGTGCTTTTCGAGAGAGGGGGGTTTACCTCAGCAGACACCCTCTACACAGCTTATGCCGTCATTTTCTACTCCCTGGGTCTGTTCGCGTATAGTTGCATCAAGGTGTATGTGCCGACCTTCTATGCCTTAAACGACACCCGTACCCCGGTTCGAATCAGTATGATGGCCGTGGTGGGCAACCTTTCCTGCAATCTTATCCTGGTCTTTTTTATTCTTCCCGAGGAGTACGCATACGTGGGACTGGCTTTTGGAACGGCCTTATCGGTTACCTTGAGCAGCATCTGGCTGGCCAGGAGCTTCCAGCGCAAAGTGGGATCCCTTCAAAACTACCGGGTCATTCCCACTTTCTTGAAGACGGTGGCTGCTTCAATCGTGATGGGAGTGGTGGTTTACTTTCTCAACCAGTTCTTTGAAGGATTTCGGATGGAGACGGACTTCTGGCGGGAACTGGTGGCCTTGACCAGCTGCATCCTGGTGGGGATTGCCGTCTATTTTGGATGCTGTTTGCTGTTACGCATTGAGGAGATCCATCGTCTTTTTCGTCGCTTGAAACCATGATGCAGGACAGGGCATTTCGAAATTATCTGAATTATCTGCAGGTGGAAAGAGGGTTGGCCTCCAACACGGTGGAGGCTTACCGAAGGGATCTTGGCGAATTTCTTTCTTTCGTTCGCTCCCGGAAATGGACCTTGGAAGGAGTCAAAAAGCAGGAGCTGGCCGCCTATATCCAGCATCTCTATGGAACACTTTCTGCTCGCTCGGTGATGCGGAGGATCGCGAGTCTGCATTCCTTTTTCCGGTTTCTTCTGCTGGATGGTTATCTTCAAGAAGACCCCTCCGAAACACTACAATCTCCCAAGGTTTGGCGCAGCCTGCCCGAATATCTCAGTGAAGACGAGGTCGACCGGTTCCTTGAGCAGCCCGATCTGAGCACATCCTTCGGCTTGCGTGACCGGGCCATGCTGGAGGTGCTTTATGCCACAGGGCTAAGGGTGAGCGAACTGGTGGGTATTCGTCTGGAGGAGATCAATTTTGAGTTGGGTTGCCTGAGGACATTCGGGAAAGGGTCCAAGGAACGCATTGTGCCCTTGGGGGGATCGGCGGTGAGGTTTATCCAGCAATATCTGGAAGAGGCCCGGCAGCACTTTTTGCGCAAGCGCCGGGCAAGTCCATTTTTGTTTGTGACTCAGCAGGGACATTCCATGACACGTCAGTACTTCTGGATGCTGGTGAGGAAGTACGGAAGAAAGATTGGAATCGAAAAGAAGATCAGCCCTCACATGCTTCGGCACAGCTTCGCCACCCACCTGTTGGACCATGGTGCCGATCTGCGAGCGGTTCAGATGATGCTGGGCCACGCCGACATCTCAACCACGCAGATCTACACCCACGTGAGCCGCGAGCGTCTCAAACAGATCTACGCAAGATACCACCCAAGGGCGTAGGAGATTGGGGACAGGCCCAGAACTCTGGCGGAAACCCCTGAGTTTAAAGGAGAATTCTTGGGGCTGGCACCGAACTCCCCCACCCCGCTTCGCAACGAGAACCTATGCACACTCGTCTGTGGTCTGTGGTCTGTGGTCTGCGGTCTGCCGTCAGGCGGTCAGGGAGTCAGCTTCTTTAAGCTCATCCTCCACTTTTTCCAGCTCCGGCCTGGCCACAAGTTCGCTGCGTTGAAGCTGGCGGGCAGTTCGATCGATCCAGGTAACCTCGGGGATGTCGTCTTTGGCGGGAACCCCTAATTCCTTGAAGCGCCTGGCTTGCACGAAGACGCGCTGCTCAAAGGATCCGGCGGTTTCGTTATAGGACTGAACCGCCCGATCCAGATGGGTTCCCAGTCGGGCAAAGTGGTCGGCCACCTTGAAAAGCCGCTCATAGAGTTCTTTTCCCATGGCCGAGATCTCTTCGGCGTTGTGGGCCATTTTTTCCTGCTTCCAACCGTAATCGACCGCTTTGAGCAGCGCCATTAATGTGGTGGGCGTTGCCAGGATCACTTTCTTCTGGGTGCTTTTCTCCAGGAGGTCGGGATGATGACGAAGGGCCTCACTGAAGAGACTTTCCAGGGGAATGTAGAGCACCACGAACTCGGGGCTCCCTTCCAGCTGGTCCCAATAGGCCTTGCTGCCCAATAGGTTAATGTGGCGCTCCAGGTGGCGGGAGTGATCGGTCATGAGACTCTTTCTCTTTTCCTCATCCTCCGCTTCGACAGCCTGCAGGTAGGCATCGAGCGGCGTCTTGGCGTCGATCACGATCTGACGCTGGTTGGGAAGATAAACGATCAGATCGGGTCTCAGACGAGAATCCTCTCCGGGTAGTGATTGCTGAGTCTTAAAGTCACAGTGTTCCACCAAACCGGCCATTTCCACGACCCGTTTCAGACTCATTTCTCCCCATTTACCCCGGACATGCGAAGAGCTCAAAGCTTTGGTCAGATTGCCTGTTTCCTTTCTCAGCTGACTCTGGGTCTGCACCACGTCTTCCAGATACTGGCGCAATCCTCCATAGGCCTGCTCGCGCTTCTTCTCCATTTCAATGGCCTGCTTTTCATGTTTTTCAAGGGCCTGTTTCAGCGGGTTGACCAACTCCTCTATGGCCTGTTGCTTCAGGGCCAGATCGCCCTTAGCCTGGGTCTGAAACTTCTCCAGAGTGGCGTTGGCCATTTGCACAAAATTCTGGTTGTTGCGGACCAAGGCCTCGTTGGCGAGAAAATGAAAATGCTCACCCAGTTTGTTCTTGAGAAGCAGGAACAACAGGGCCTGAGCAACGATAATCCCCAATATCGATGCGATGATGGTCGTTAAATCCATGACTTGAGGCCTCTCCGGCGCAGTACTGCACCTGGTACTCAAGGAA
>JAZFTY010000480.1:0-2531 GCA_036446935.1 Acidobacteriota bacterium
TTCGGAAGGATCATCGCCGTTCTGGACGAACGATTTCACTTTTTCCGCAACCTCACTTCCGAACCGAACCTCCACGTTCAGCACATCGACCTTGAGGAACAGGAAGCTCTTTTCGTACAAGGTCGACATCCTGGCGAAAGGTCCGGTGGCCAGAGAGCCAAGGTCGAATAAAGGTTGAGGAGCCGCCATGAGCGGCACAAGCAGCACGAGTAAAGCCCCGAAAATAGATGCAGCTAAAAGAGATCTTTTCATAGCCTGCAGAAACTTGAACGCCATCATTCTATTGGGACTGCGGTTTCGTAGTCAAGTCACTCTTTACCCAACGCGGAAACCGCTTGAACGATCCGCAGATGGATCGTCTACGTTGCGCTCGAGGATACCGGGATTGCTTTCCCAACGACTCCGGTTTAGTATTTCGGCCGAATGAGGACAACCGATTGGATGAGTACTCCCTTTCAAAACTCCGTTGACGTTAGTTGGGGGCGATCGAATGCACGACCCGGGACTTGACGATTTACCTGCCGCCGATTCCGCAACCGTCTCCACTGAAGTCGAGCTTCACGACACCGCTACGGACGGGCGGGGCGTAGGGCGACTCCCCGGGGGCAAGGTGGTGTTCGTGGAAGGAGGCATCGGCGGCGAACGGGTGACCGTCCGGCTGGAACGGGAGACTCGCAGGCTGGCAGAGGGATCCCTCGAGAGCGTGCTCAAGCGCTCGGAGATACGCCAGGATCCCCCTTGTCCCCAGGCTGCTCGTTGTGGAAGCTGCCAGCTACAACACGTGACGCCCCAGGGCCAGCTCACGCTCAAGAGGCAGTGGTTGATCCAGACCCTCCGGCGGGTGGGAGGTTGGTCTTCGGAGCAGGTCGACCTTGCGGTCCGGCTGCTTCGGTGTCACCAGGGAAGTCCCCTGAACTATCGAGTGAGGGCCCGTTGGCATTTTGACGGTGAGACCCTCGGATTTTTCGCCAGGCGTTCCCACCAGGTCGTCTCCAGTGAACCTTGCCTTCTCCTCGCTCGCCCCTTGGAGGAGACCCACTCGAGATTGTTGGCCCAGCTCAAGGCTGATGAACTGAGCCGGTTGTATCGGAGGGCAGGTCTGGTAGACCTGCAATTCGAAGCGACCCTGCTGCGAAACCATGCCGTGGTCCTCAGCTTGAGCTCCCTGGTGTGCCGCAGGAGAAAAGAGGAGCCAGAGCTTGGCAAGAAACTGCAGCTCCTGGTCAAGGAGTGGAACGGCGCTCAGGTCGATAGCGAGGGATTTGCGGATGTGGCCCATCCGGAATGTGATCCGTTCATGGTGGGTGCCCGGGTATTCGTGCAGCCGCACTCCGAAGCCCTACCCCTGTATCGAACAGAAATCCTGGATCAGTTGCAAGGTCTGCTTCGGCAGCCGGCTTTTTCATCTCTTGACCACAAAACCGAATGGACAGCATGGGATCTTTACTGTGGGGCGGGAGCACTTTCAGATCTTCCCGAGCTGGCGGCAGGCTCCGGACACCAGGTCACCACCTGGTCAGTGGATGGGGAGGCATCAGCCATCACCGCACTGCAGCTCAATTACCCGGCTCTGTCGGCCCACGCCGTAGTGGGCGACGTTCGAGAATTCATCCAGGCCAGGATTGGCGATTGTGAACTCCCCGACATCCTGATCTGCGATCCTCCCAGAGACGGTATCGGCTTGCCCGCCGCCAGGAGTCTGAGCCGCGTACTCGCCGACCGACGAGCACCGACGGCACTCATCTGGATGGCCTGTGATAACGCCAGCCTGGCACGAGATCTCAAGCCTTTCCTGGATGCCGGCTTCAGGCTGCATTCCATGGCCCTCTTTGACTGTTTCACCTACACGACCCATGCCGAGACCGTGATCCTGCTCGGCTGTTCCGGGACAACGAAGTGAGATCAACTAGCCCGCATTTCTCACACCTGCTCGTCACGAAGCGGCGGAAGGGCCGGCTCGACAAGGCGCGTGACCCGCAAGCGGGTGCCCCAGGCCCCCGCAAACGTACTGTAGGGTACGTGCAGTGTCTCGCTTCATAGATATGGTAACGTTCGCGGGGCTTGCGAGGCGAGATCAAGGAGCAAGGAGAAGGTGATGCAGTAGAGGGGGTGTGAGAAGTGCGGGCTAGCTCCACTTGGAGGCGGGGGCGGGCTTGCCAAAGAGGTAACCCTGGGCCAGAGCGAAGCCCATTTGGCCACAGACCTCCTGTTCTTCTTCATTTTCAACACCTTCAGCCAGGCAAGCCACTCCGATTTCCTGTACCATCTTGGCCAGGGACTCGACCAATTTCTGCTTGGCGATGGGGGCTTCGTGGATGTTGGCTATGAGAGCGGAATCAAACTTGAGATAGTCGGGTGGCACTTCCACCAACTCAAGCAAGCGGGCCTGTCCAGCTCCGAAATCGTCGTAGGCCAACTTCATGCCGAGATCCGTCAGCTGGACGCGAAGCTCTCGCATTTTTCCAAGGTTGGTGACGGCAGCTTCATGGATTTCCAGGGTGATGGAAAGGTCAGGCGCTTCCAAACGGAGT
>JAZFTY010000481.1:0-7367 GCA_036446935.1 Acidobacteriota bacterium
CCCTTAAATAGACAGCCTCTCCACTTCACGCTGCTCCAAAACCAAACGAAAGAGGGTCCTTGAAACGAAAATAGCAGTGAAGATATTGGCCATTAAACCGACTCCCAGGGTCACGGCAAAGCCACGTACGGGACCGGTTCCAACCTGGTAAAGAATAGCAGCAGCAATCAAAGTCGTCAGGTTGGTGTCCAAAATGGTGCGAGTGACACGGTCAAAGCCTGCAGCGACGGCACTGCGGACCGTCTTTCCCAGGCCAAGCTCTTCCTTGATTCTCTCGAAGATCAGGATATTGGCATCCACGGCCATACCCATCGTCAGAATCACTCCGGCGATTCCCGGAAGGGTCAAGGTAGCATGTAAAGAAGCCAGCACTCCCAGAAGGATGAGCAGGTTAAGAACCAGGCACACAATCGCATTGATCCCCGAGAGCCTGTACACGACGAGCATTCCTACCACCACCAAAACCAGGCCCACCACCGATGCGAGGACTCCCCTACGGATGGAATCCAGGCCCAGGGAAGGCCCAATGATTCTATTTTCGAGAATTCGAATGGCAGCCGGAAGGGCTCCCGAGCGCAAAACCAGGGCCAGATCCCCAGCCTCTTCCGCGGTAAAGCTTCCCGTGATTTGAGCCGACTCGGTGGCGATCCTCTCTTGGATGTTGGGCGCCGAGCGAATCTCATCATCCAGCACAACGGCCAACCGAGTTCCCACGTTCTGTTCGGTGGTCCGGCTAAACAGCGTCACCCCTTCGGGCTTCAGGAAAAACTCGACCTCCCACCCCGTGAAATCACTCTGACTGCGACGGGCATCCTTGAGATGTTCTCCACCGATCGACTGGGCCTTGCGGACCACCATATAGGTGGTCTGCTCCCCGGATTCCGTCCCTTCACGAAAGGGTAGGATTTCGTAGTCTGCAGGAAGGTTATTACCGTGGGCCTGCAGAGCCCCCTCCCGAGTGGTATAGGGACCTCCCTGAGTGGGGTGGACGAGCTTGAGTTCAAGTCTTGCCGTCGTCCTGATCAGGTTAAGGACGCGATCAAAATCCTCCACGCCCGGTAGTTCCACGATGATCTGGTCTTTCAACTGGCCGCTTCCATACACCGTGATCGTCGGCTCAGCCACACCGTACTGATCCACTCGCCTCTGAAGGGTTTCCCTGGCCTGTTGAACCGTCTCATTGGCCGTCCTCAACTTGGCAGCCTCAGTCATGGACAAAACGGCATCGAACTCTCTTGCTCGAAACCGAGGCCGATAGGTCCAATCCGCGGAATACAGGCGCAGATTCTCTTCCAACTGCGCCTGTTGATCCCGAAGGACTCCCAAAATTTCAATCTCTAAATCCTCAGTTACCCGGGTACGGGTGAAGACGACGTCGTTCTCTCTCAGGTCCGCTTCGATCACCTCTCGGAGCTGGGCAACCTTTGCCTCCAATGCGTCACGGGTCACCACCTGCAGCACCAGATGAATGCCGCCCTTGAGATCCAAACCCAACTTAATTTTCTGGGAGGGTGGGTAAAAGAGAAGAATGCTGCCCAGCAGAACCACCAAGATGAGAATGAGCCGATACTGTAAATCTCGCTTCATCGCGGCTTACTTGGCGGTTGAATCCTCAGAAGGAGTTTGTAACGAAGCAATGGACTTTTTTGCCACCTCAATCTTCACCTGATCGGCCACCTTGAGAATGAATGTGTTTTCTCGGTCTCCTGCGATCGTTCCATAGACCCCCCCGTTGGTAATCACCTTGTCCCCATTTTTCAGGCTGGCGATCAAGGTATCCAGACTCTTCTGACGATTGCGCATGGGTCGAATGATCAGAAGATAGAAAATGCCTGCGATGAGTACGAAGGGTAACAATTGGACGATGGGCTGCCCTGACGGGCTTTGCTGCGCCAATATCGATGGAATCATGATGAATAATGACTATCTTTTGGGCTTTGAAAGAAACGCCGAGTATAGCACAAGATTCTTAGCCCGGATTATGCATAGGTTCTTGTCACGAAAAAAGCGACGCGCCGACCTGGGTGCGTTGCGCCACGCGCGACAGAGGCCCCCGCAAACGTACTGTAGCCGACCGAGTGCAACGCGGGCAGGTCGGATGATTTCGTCGGTGCAGTAGAGAATTTATGCATAATACGGGCTTAGGCAGATTCGGCATACTGCTCTCGGAAATGTCCCTCCAACTCCGTTAGTGAATTGAGCGCGATACTCTGTCGAATCTTGCCCATTAAGTCAAGATAAAAATGCAAATTGTGATAGGTATTCAAAATGCTTGAGACAACCTCACCTGAAACATAGAGATGCCTCAGGTAGCTTCGGCTGTATCGCTTGCACACCAAGCACTGGCAGTGAGGATCCAGCGGTCCCTCGTCATGCCGATAACAGGCGTTCTTGATGCGAATCTTCCCAACCGAGGTAAAGAGTGTTCCATTGCGTGCATTTCGAGTCGGTAAAACGCAGTCAAACATATCCATTCCCTGTTTGACACAGAACAACAAGTCCAAAGGAGTTCCCACCCCCATGACATAACGGGGTTTGTCCTGCGGCATCAGGTTCTCCAGACGTTCAATGAGCTCGTACATCAGCAACCTCGGTTCTCCCACACTGAATCCACCCAGGGCGAGTCCCGGCAAGTCCATCTCACAAAGGCGATCCAAACTCTCCTGGCGCAGCTGAAAGAAAACACTTCCCTGAAGGATTCCGAACAAAGCCTGCTCTGGGTTGTTATGGACATCTTTACAACGCTGTGCCCAACGCATGGAACGGAGCATCGATTCTCTTGCTTCCCGCTCACTCACCGGATAGGGCGTACACTCGTCAAACATCATGATGATGTCTGAGCCCAAGGTCTGCTGAAACTGGATGGACTGTTCCGGAGAAAAGAAGTGAGAAGACCCATCCAGGTGAGATTGAAACTGGACTCCTTCTTCTGTGATCTTTCTGAGCTTCTGGTGACTAAAGACCTGATATCCACCGCTGTCCGTTAGAATCGGCCGCTCCCAGGACATGAAGCGGTGAAGCCCACCCTGACTTTCGATGACCTCCTCTCCGGGGCGAAGATAGAGATGGTACGTATTGGCCAAGATGATCTGAATATTCAGATCTTCCAGAAACTCCTGGGGCATGGCCTTGACCGTACCCGCGGTGCCAACCGGCATGAAGACCGGAGTTTCGATCTCTCCGCGACCGGTTTGCAGCACCCCCTGACGGGCACGGGTGTTCTTATCTCGAGCCAGAACTCGGAAAGAAAAAGACATGGGGAATCAACAGACCACAGACAACAAACCACAGACCACAGACCACCAGATTGATGTCGGTTGTCGGCCGGTTTGAGCCCTCGCGCCTCTCGAGTCTGGAGAAAAGAAAGAAGAAAAGAGATAGGAGAGCATAGAATCGGTTAATGGTCAGTGGACATTAGGCTGCGGTTTGTTTTCTGTTAGTCAGTGGCCACTGGTCAACTTGTCTATTGTTTGTTGTCTATTGTCTTTTGTTTGTTGTCTGTTGTCTGTTGTCCGTTGTCCCCCAGCTCGATGCGGAAAAGATTCGCGCTGTCCACCAGATAGAGGGAATGGCTTGAGTTGTCGTAAACAAAACCCACCAACATAGGACCGGAAACGGTCAGCTCGGGAGTCCTATTTCGAAAGGTGTAAAGTCCTTTTCTGCCCTGCCAGGAGGCGGTCACCTGCAACTGTCCCTGGGGGTCGAACCCCAGTCCCTGGGGGCGTCCAAACCCTTTGAAGTACACCTCAACTTCACCTTCCTTCGACACCCGATAAATGGAGTCCTGAGTTGCCAGCGTGGGGCCCGTCACAAAAAGAGTATCATCCGGGTCCACTGCCAGATGATAGGCAGAAACGCTGGGTTCCAGACTGCACAAAACAGAGATCTCCTGCTTGGGGCTCACCTTGTAAATCTTGCCGCCCCGGTCTCCCACCAGAAGGTTCTTTTGGGAATCGAAGACCAATCCCGTCGCCAACCCGAGTCCATCCACATATTTCTCAATCTGCTTATCGAAAGTTGAGCGGTACACGGTTCCAGTGTGCCGACTGGTGATGTAAAGACAGTCATCCGGGCCAATAGCCAAACCCGTCGGATTGATCACATCGGCAAGGAAGGGATGCTTACTCCCATCGGGATAGACCACGAACACGCTGAAGGGCACCTTCTCCCCTCGAGTTCCGCTGACGGTCACGTACACATTGCCCATCGAGTCCACCACCGGATTGGCCACCGGATGGAGTTCGGAGGCGATGATCCGGCCTACCTTCAGATCAATGCGCTGCTCCCCATGGTTGTAAATGACCAGACCGTTCCCACACTTTTCGGGAATTCTGACCGTCACCACCCTGGGGGAAGCTCCGGCAATCTCGGCTTTGACATCACCCACCTCGACCCGAACTTCCGAGGGATCTTCGAGCCCTTCCAACTCTACTCGAACGGTTCCTCCAGGCAGTGTAATGGCAGGCTTGACGGCTCTTATCTTCATCCGGGCTAAACTATAACATGGGGCCAATTCCCCACCAAAAACGTTCATGATAAACTAAGGGTTTTGGTATGCGGAAGAACACCCCTCAAGGCCGGTACATTCACATTCTGGGGGCCCGGCAAAACAATCTGAAGAATATCGATGTGGAAATCCCCATCGACCGTCTGACCGTGGTGACCGGAGTCAGCGGGTCAGGAAAGTCCAGTCTGGCTTTCGACACACTCTACGCGGAGGGACAACGTCGCTATGTCGAGTCCCTTTCCGCCTACGCCCGTCAATTCCTGGAACGGATCAACAAACCCCGCGTGCGTGAGATCAAGGGCATCAGCCCGGCCATTGCCATTCGCCAAAAGAGCACTTCCCGAAATCCACGTTCTACAGTGGGTACAGCCACAGAAATTTACGATTATTTGCGGCTTCTCTATTCACGGGTGGGTACCATCATCTGCCACCAATGCGGCAGAGAAGTCACCAAAGACGTCATTGATGAGATCACCGAGCAGCTCATGCTTCTGGGCGAAGGTACCCGTATCTACATCACCTTTCCATTCAAGGGCAGCCGTTTGGACCTGAATACAGACAATGACGGGAGTCCATTCCCATTGAATTCGCTCCTGGAAAATCTTCTGAAACAAGGGTTCCACCGCCTCATCGCAGGCAAGATTTCAAAGTCCTCCATTCGTCAACTTCCCGACCAGAGCTTTCAATCCCTTGAACAACTGGAACACAGCGAGATACTGCTGGACCGGCTGGTGATTCAACCGGATGTCGAAGATCGCCTTACCGACTCACTTGAGCTCTGCTATCGAGAGGGCAATGGAATTGCCCAGATCCACATTTTTGATGGAGAATCCGATTCCGAAGCAGCCCGCTCGCTTCGCTTCACGGAGAGATTTGAATGTCAGTACTGCAACATTGCTTACCGGTCCCTCGACCCTCGACTGTTTTCATTCAACAACCCTTACGGTGCGTGCCCGACCTGTCAAGGTTTCGGAAATACGATTACCCTGGATCCTGAACTCATTATTCCCGATCCCGAAAAGACTCTTCGTGAAGGTGCCATTGAGCCTTTTACCAAGCCTCGTTACCGTCGCTTTCAGAAGAAGCTGGAAACCTACGCCGAGGATAAGAAGATTCCGTTGGACACGCCCTTTGCCCGACTTCCCGAGAGTGTCCGCCGCAGAATTTGGGATGGAGAAGGCAAGTTCCCCGGTGTGAAAGGATTTTTCGCCGCTCTGGAGAGGAAAAAATACAAGATGTACCTTCGCATCTTTGTCAGCCGGTACCGCGGCTACACCGTGTGTCCGGACTGTAACGGCGAGCGTCTTTGTCAAGAGGCGCGAGACGTCTATGTGGGTCGTAGAAGAATGAGCCAATTAACGACCTTGCCCATTTCCGAAATCGAAACTTTTTTCTCAGAACCCGATCTCAGCCCCACTCAGAAGCAGATCTCTCAGAAGATCTTGTGGGAAATTAAACAGCGCCTGAGATTCTTGATGAAGGTCGGCTTGGAGTACCTTACTCTGGATCGATTGACTTCGACTCTCAGTGGAGGGGAGATGCAGCGTATTCATCTTGCCGCCTCGTTGAGTTCCTCGCTGGTGGGTACTCTCTACGTTCTGGACGAACCCTCGATCGGCCTCCACAGCAGGGATGAGGGGCGCCTGATTGAGATTCTCAAGGAACTGCGTGATCTGGGTAACACCATCATCGTCGTGGAACACGAGAAAGCGATGATCGAGTCCGCGGATTGCATCATCGACATGGGGCCTGGTGCGGGTGAGGAAGGGGGAGAAGTCACACACAGCGGGAATCTGGCGTCGCTGCTGACCAATGAGAACTCCATTACCGGACGGTATCTCACGGGAAAGGAAACCATTCCCACTCCGGTTTTCCGACGTTCCAGCAACGGGAGCTTTCTGACCATTCAGGGAGCCCGTCAACATAACCTCAAAGACCTGACCGTACGCATCCCCTTGGGAGTTCTGGTATGCATCACCGGGGTCTCCGGATCCGGAAAATCCACACTGGTTCAAGACGTTCTTTACGCGGGACTCAAGAAACTCAGGGGAGAATGGAAAAACAAAGTGGGCGAATTCGACTCCATTGAAGGAGAAGAACAGCTGAGTGAGATCCTGCTGGTGGATCAGGCCCCTATTGGCAGGACGCCTCGATCCAACCCGGTGACCTACATCAAGGTCTTCGATCAGATTCGCAAGATCTTCTCTTCCCAGCGAGAGGCCCGTTCCCGCAATTTATCCCCAGGACACTTTTCGTTCAACATTCCCGGTGGCCGATGTGAAAACTGTCAAGGAGCTGGAACGGTTACGGTGGAAATGCAGTTCCTGGCAGATGTCGAGCTTCAGTGCGAGGACTGCAATGGAACCCGTTACTCCAAGAAGGTCCTGCAAATCACTTATAAGGGAAAAAATATCGCCGAAGTTCTGCAAATTACCGTGCGGGAGGCCCTGGAGTTTTTTAAAGCTCATCCCGGACTGGTGCGAAAGCTCCGGATTCTCGACGAGGTCGGTCTCGGCTATCTTCGCCTGGGTCAGTCGGCAACAACTCTATCCGGGGGCGAAGCCCAGAGAATCAAACTCGCTTCATACCTTTCCAAACCCACCTCCAAACGCTCTCTCTTCATTTTCGATGAGCCCACCACCGGATTGCACTTCGCTGATATCAGCAAGTTGTTGCGAGCTTTTGATCGACTCATCGTTCAAGGCGCCAGCGTTGTGGTCATCGAACATAATCTGGACGTGATCAAAAGCGCCGATTGGATCATCGATCTGGGACCGGAGGGGGGAAACGGGGGAGGGCAGCTGGTTGCCGAAGGACCTCCGGAAATCATTGCGGCTGCGAAAGACTCCTATACGGGACA
>JAZFTY010000482.1:0-4353 GCA_036446935.1 Acidobacteriota bacterium
AACGGTCAGCAAGGTTTCCCGAGAGGAATCTGAAGCCTATTTTCGAACCCGTCCCCGGGGAAGCCAGATCGGTGCTTTGACCTCCAGTCAGAGTCAAGTGGTTGCCAGTCGAGAGGTACTGGAAAATCGGTTTCAGCAATTGCTGGCAGAGTATGAGGGAGGTGAGATCCCCTTGCCTTCCTATTGGGGAGGATACCGACTCTCTCCTGTTACCATCGAGTTCTGGCAGGGTCGGTCCGATCGTTTGCACGACCGATTCCTTTACAAGCGGCAGCCCGGTGGCCCATGGCAGCTTGAACGGCTATCACCATGACCGCCACCCCGGCTCTCACCTTCCGCCTGGTCAGCAAAGTCTATGACGCTTCTTCCAGAGAGAGCCGATTCGCCCTTCGAGAGGTCTCCTTCGACATACCGCCCGGGCTCAAGGTGGCCATTGTGGGAAGAAGCGGAAGTGGTAAATCCACTTTGCTTCATCTGGCAGCGGGAATCGATGTGCCGACCCAAGGGGAGGTCTCCATCCGAGGTCGCAATCTTGCCGCCTTGTCCGACCGTGCGCGGACGTTGGTGAGGCGCCAGGAAATCGGACTGGTTTTCCAATTCTTCTATTTGTTACCCCATCTTTCCGTTCGGGAAAATGTGTGTTTACCCGGGTTCATTGCAGGCGAGGGAGTGTCAGAATTCGAGGAACGAGCATCCGAGCTGTTGGAAGAAGTGGGGCTGCTGGATCGGGCGGAGGACAACATTCAAGAACTGAGTGGTGGTGAAATGCAAAGGGTGGCTATCTGCCGCTCCCTTCTCCGAAAGCCCAGGTTGCTGCTGGCCGATGAGCCGACCGGAAACCTGGATGATGCCAACAGTGGTTTGGTGATGAATCTCATGCTGAAACTTGCTTCCAAGGAAGGCCATACCCTCGTTTACGTGACCCACAGTGCAGAGTTGGCCAGCCTCGCCGATGAGGTCTGGAGGCTCCAGAGTGGAGTCCTGAACCCATCGTGATCCGCTATTTTCTGGCCGCATGGATCGCTCACCTTCGGAAGGCGCCCAGCCTTTTCCTGCTCACCGTTTTGGGGGTGGCCCTTGGGGTGGCCTCGGTGGTGGCCATTCAGATCATCAACCGAAATGCCATTGGGGCCTTTTCGGCTGGAATCAAAGCCGTGAGTGGAGAAGTGGATCTCACGGTCTTGGGGCAAACAACCACTTTCCCAGAGGAACTGTACAGCCAGGTTCTGGCCACTGAGGGGGTGGCCGCCGCCTGGCCGCTTTACCAGATCGATGTCGCCCTGGCCGATCGTGATGCTTTCTTTCTTCAGATCTTCGGAGTGGATCTCCTTTCTCCGGTTCGCCTACCCTTCAACAGTTCGCCCGCAGATTTTTCCCAAGCTCTTTTCGAGCCGGGATGGATCGCGGTGACGCCCTCTCTGGCCCAGGACATGGGGTGGTCCATCGGGGATCCCATCGTCGTGACCAGTGGAACTCGCCGGGTGCAACTGGTGATCGGGGCGTTGGTCGATTTCCAAAAGGTGAGCCCCCTGGCCAGCCGCAAACTGGCGGTCATGGACATTGCTCAGGTTCAAGGTCTTCTGGGAAGCTCGGGACGGATTCATCAAATAGATATCCAGATCCAGGAGGAAACCCACACAGAGGAACTGATCTTGCGTCTTGAGAATCGACTCGGGCCGTCGGTTCAGATCGTTACCCCTCGGCAGAGGGAACAACAGGCGGCTGCCTTGATGGGGGCCTTCCGCTTGAACCTCACGGCCCTCAGCTGGATCAGTCTGTTCGTGGGGTTGTTTCTCATCTATACCAGCACTCAGGCCTCTTTGCTCAGAAGACGCCTGGAATTTGGTCTGCTGCGTTCGGTAGGGGCCACCCGAGCCCAGGTGTTTGGCCTCATCCTGGGAGAGGTGAGTTTGCTGGGACTGCTGGGCGTGATCCTGGGTTTGCCCATGGGGTACTGGGTGGCCCAAGCCAACGTGGAGATGGTCAGTGCCACTCTCACCAATCTCTACCTCCTTCAGGAAATCGATTCTCTGCAGCTTTCTCCTTCTCTGTATGTCTTGGCCGCAGGGATCGGTCTTGGAGGGGCTATCACCGGAGCCTTGTTCCCTGCCATCGACATCAGCCGGAAGAACAGTAAAGATCTACTGACCGCCTTCACCTTGCATGAAAAAGCCAATTCCCTTGCTCTGCCGGTCTTTGGGATGGGTTGGTTGGTTCTGATACTGACCGCTCTATGGTTCTGGTTTTTGGGGCACAGCTGGAAGCCGGCCGGCTTCGTGCTGGCGGTAGCGGTTTTGGTGTCACTCCCCCTTCTCACCCCTTTCCTGATCCAGCAGACCTGTGGCCGGATCAAAACCCGTGGATTTGGATTGGGATACAGCCTCAAGAGTCTGGCGGCGCGACTGCAAACCACTTCCTTCGCCGTTTCTTCCCTGGCCATTGCCGTCAGCATGCTGCTGGGGATCACGCTGATGATTGGAAGCTTTCGTAAAACGGTGGAGGTTTGGGTCCAGACCACGGTACAGGCGGACATCTACCTGACCACCCCATCCTGGAGAGCGGAACCCGAAGCGACCCTTGATGGGGAACTGGTCTCGGCTCTGGCGGCTCATCCGGGAGTGGTATCGGTCGATCGGCTCAGAAGGTTGCTGGTGTCCATTGACAACAAACGGATTTCCCTGGTCGGCGTGGATATGGATCTCTCGGGTGGACAATCACGCTTCCCTCTGCTCAAGGGGGATCGGATGGAGGTGCTGGGCAATTTGCAGCAGGGCGGGGTTCTCATCTCAGAGCCTTTGGCCCGCAAGTCAGAGCTCGACGTGGGGGATCTTCTCCAGGTCTATGCTGGACCGGGAAAACTGGAATTTCCCATTGCCGGAATTTACTACGATTACACATCGGAGCTGGGATCGGTGGCCATGGATCTTTCCGTCATGGGTGAGATCTTCGGACCGGGTCCCATCAATAGTCTCTCCCTTTATCTTGAGGAGGGTCGTGACCCGGAGCGAGTCGTTGATGAGATCAAAGCCCGCTTTCCCGACATCCCTCTTCAGATTCGGAGTAATCAACGCCTGCGAGAGGAGATCTTTGAGATTTTTGACCAGACCTTCGCTGTTGTACGGATCCTTCAAATGATGAGCTTGTTGATTGCCGTCTGTGGAATCATGCTGACACTCCTGGTGCTGGCCAGGGAACGCGTCTCGGAACTGGCCCTTTACCAGGCGCTGGGAGCCAGCCGTCTGCAGATCTTTCGCCTCTTTGTGGGAAAGGGCCTGGGGATGGGGCTGATCGCGCTGGGCTTGGGGTCTGCAGGGGGTACCGTTCTGGCCGCGATCTTGATCTTCGTCATCAATCGGACCTATTTTGGATGGACCATCCAGGTATACTGGCCCGGTTGGCCCGTCCTGCAGCAATTGGCGACGATCCTGACGGCGGCCCTTTTGGCCAGTCTGTATCCGGCCCTTCGGGCCAGCAAGACTCCTGCTGCGGAATTGAGTCGAGATGACCTTCAGTAAAGCAACCCTTCTGCTGTCTCTGCTTGTCGTTGTACCGGTGATTGCCGCTGAGTTGGAGTGGCAGGCTGCCCAGCCGGAGTATGCCTGGTCCTTTCCTCAGGATCACTGGGCCCGAAGCGGATATCGAAACGAGTGGTGGTATTTCACCGGCCACCTGAGATCACGAGAGAACCCTGAACGCCGTTTCGGCTACCAGTTCACGTTCTTCCGGATCGGTCTTCGGCCCGAACTCCCTCCACTGGAGTCCCAGTGGGCTACTCGCAACCTGATCATGGGACATGCTGCAATAAGCGACTTGGAGGGGAAACGGCACATTTTCAGCGAAACCCTTTACCGAGAAGTTTCCTTTCTGGGAGGTTTCGGGTCCTATCCTGAATCGCTGATTGCCTGGAGCCGAGCCCCTGCCGGGACTGCCGGCACCTGGGAGCTTCACTGGAATGGCGAAGGGTTTGACTTCGAAATGCAGGACCAGGTCCAAGGAATCGCTTTCCAGCTCTCGACCCATCCCCTAAAACCTCTGGTCTTCCAGGGACCCAATGGGTACAGCCGCAAGGGAGAAGATTCCAGGGCGGCCAGCCAGTACTACAGCTTCACCCGGCTCATGACCCAAGGCAGTCTCACTGTGGGTGGAGAGACCTTCCAGGTGGAGGGAGAAAGCTGGATGGACAAGGAGTTCGGGTCCAACCAACTGGCTGAAAATCAGGTGGGCTGGGATTGGTTTAGCCTGCAGCTGGAGGATGGACGAGAAGTCATGTTCTACCACTTGCGAAACCAGGCCGGAGCAACGGATTTTGCTCGGGGAACGGTGGTCTCGGAAACAGGAGAGGTCCAATACCTG
>JAZFTY010000483.1:0-2827 GCA_036446935.1 Acidobacteriota bacterium
CAACCCCTGATCACCGGCACCGCCCGTGTCCACACCCTGAGCAATGTCCGGGGATTGCCGGTCAATGGAGCTGATGACTCCGCAGGTTTCATAATCGAATCCATACTTGGCCCGGGTATATCCCACATCACGAATGACTCCCCTGGCTACCGCAGGAAAATCAACATATCCCTTGGTGGTGATCTCTCCTGCGATGATGACCAGTCCGGTCGTCACCAGGGTCTCGCAGGCCACCCGACCATGCGAATCCTGCTCCAGAACCCCGTCCAAAATGGCGTCTGAGATCTGATCGGCGATTTTATCGGGATGTCCTTCGGTTACTGACTCTGAGGTAAATAAATGTCTGCGATTTCTCGACATCAATACTCCCTAAAACGGGTTTTCGTAGAGGCAAAAACTAACACAGAGGCTCTGGGGTGTCAATGCGGGCGGAGCGCGCTTCGCGCGCGTTCAACAGGTTTCAGGTTCCAAGTTCCAAGTCAGGTTTGGAATTTGGGATTTGGGATTTCCGCTGACCGCTTCCAGCGGCTCAGCGGTCAGTTTTTCCAGCTGGCGAACTTCTCGAGCCGCATGTAGCGCTCCACCTCTTTGGGAGCGAGCAGTAGAAGAAGCAGGGCCTTCTGGACATGAAGCCGGTTCTCTGCCTGTTCGTAGACCAGGGACTGGGAAGAGTCCATGACCGCATCGGTGACTTCCTGGTTGCGATGGGCGGGAAGACAGTGCATGAAATAAGGATCCTTCCCGGTTGAGGCCATCAGTTCCGGGGTCACCTGGTAGTTCTGTAGGAGTCGAACCCGCTCCCGGGCTTCCTCTTCCTGTCCCATACTCACCCAGGTGTCGGTGTAGACAGCATCCGCTCCTTTAAGGCCATCCACGGATTCGGTCCAGCGGAAGGAAGCGTTAGTGGAGGTGGAAAGACTCTCGAAATCCTGGGCTGCTTCCGGGTAGGGTTCATGGGAACTGGGAGTCACAGCCACCAGGGACATGCCCGAAAGGGCGGCAGCGTGAATAAGTGAGGTGCAGACGTTGTTTCCATCCCCAATAAACACAAGCGTCTTCCCCTTTACCTCTCCCCACTTTTCCTGCAGCGTGAAGATATCGGCAAGAGCCTGGCAGGGATGTTCCTTATCGCTGAGACCATTGATCACCGGTATGGAGGCTTGCTCGGCCAGTTGGACGGCCGCCTCATGGGAAAAGGTTCGGGTCACGATGCAATCAAACCATCGCTCCAGATTGCGGGCCACATCGGTGATTGATTCACGCCCACCCAGACGGGACTCCTGATGGTCCAGGAAAACGGCATCACCACCCAGCTGTTTCATTCCCAATTCGAAGGTAAGGCGGGTGCGCAGGGAAGACTTCTCAAAAACCAGCACTGAGCTTTTGCCCACCAGCATCTGGCGAAAATAGCTGGGCCGCTGCTTGACCTCGGCACTCAAATGAAGCAACTGCTTCCACCACTCCACACTGAGATCCTTCAGGGAGAGAAAGTCTTTCATGAGAGGTTTTCGATCCATTCCTTCCAATGGGCAATCTGCTGTTCAATGGAGACCCGTCCCGAGCTCCCTTTGTGCCAGCGTCGCCTCAGAAAGCTCTCCGGCTTGAGGACTTCGCTGACTTCAGGGCCGCATTCGGGAGCCAGTTCCTGAAGCTTCTCCAATGGCAATTCTTCCAGTGTCAGCTCTTTTTCCAGGCAATAGGCCACCAGCTTTCCCACCGTTTCATGGGCCACTCGAAAGGGACTGCCCCGGGTCACCAGGTACTCGGCCAGATCGGTGGCCATCAAGAAACCCTGTTTGAGGGCAGCCTGGACCCGATCGGTGTCGACTCGAAAGCCGGCAATCACCAGAGGAATCACCTCCAAGGTTCCGCCAACCTCGTCCACGGCTTTAAAAAGGTGTTCCTTATCCTGCTGAAGGTCGCGATGGTAGGAGGTGGGAAGTCCCTTGAGCAAAATAGCCATGGCCGAAGCGTGGCCCAGGACGGAGGCCGTTTTGCCGCGTGTCAGTTCCAGCACATCCAGATTCTTCTTCTGAGGCATCATGCTGCTGCCCGTACAGAGCGAATCGGGCAGCTCAATCCAATGAACAGCCGTACTGGAAAGATAGATGAAGTCCTCGGCAAGACGGCTCAGATGAATCATCAGCTGACTGGCGATCTGGAGCAGTTCCAGAAGGAAGTCCCGATCTCCCACCACGTCGTAGCTGTTGGCAAAGCTGGCTGAGAATCCCAGTTCCTGGGCGCTTCGTTCCGGGTCCAGAGGAAGCGTGCTTCCGGTCAAGGCTCCTGCCCCCAACGGAGACCTGGAGTGAAGCTTCTGGTAATCGGTCAAGCGAGAATTGTCCCGGCCCAACATCTCACAAAAAGCCAGCAGGTAATGCCCCCAGGACAGAGGCTGTGCGGCCTGCAAGTGAGTCCATCCGGGGAAAAGATCGCCCTTGAGTTCCTGGGCACGCTCGAGCAGAGCCTTGTGAACCTCCAGAATCTGAGTCCTCCAGCGCAGCGCCGTGTCCAGGCAAAACAGCCGCAGATCCAGAGACACCTGATCATTTCTACTCCTGCCCGTATGAAGCCGACCTCCTGCTTCACCCACAATCTCCTGCAAGCGATGCTCAATGTTCATATGGATGTCTTCCAGCTCATCCCGATAGGGGAACTCGCCCGAGTCGATCTCTTCTTCGATTTGCTTGAGACCCTCAAGGATTCGTTTTTCATCCTCCGAGTTCACAATCCCCTGGGCTGCCAACATGCGCACATGAGCTCGACTGCCTTGAAGGTCGTAAGGGGCCAGCCGCCGGTCCAGATGAACCGAACGAGTGTATTCCAG
>JAZFTY010000484.1:0-2964 GCA_036446935.1 Acidobacteriota bacterium
CCGGCTTGATGGCAACCTTCTGCACGAAGAGGCTGACCCCTTCTTCCTCTAATATCCGATGGACGTAGTCGTATTCGCCCATGGAAACGCCACCGCTGAAAAGAAGAAGGTCATACTGCAGGCCTTGCAACACCACTTCCCGAGTACGTTCTGGGTCGTCTGGAGTCACGGGGAAAACCTGCGCATCCAACCCCAGGTTGTGACACTGGGCCCACAAGGTGTGGGCGTTCGAGTTGCGGATTTGACCGAAGGAGGGCTTTTCTTCCACTTCAACAATCTCATCGCCGGTGGGAATAACGGCCACCGTGGGGGCCCCGTAAACCTCCACCTCCTTTTGGCCAAAAGTTGCCAGGACGCCCACCTCTGCAGCACCGAGCTCTCTGCCGGAAACCAGAACCGTCTCCCCTTGACGGACTTCATTTCCTTGTGCCGCCACATTCTCTCCCTGGGTCACCGGCTCGAGCAACTCTACCGTCTCGGACCCGCCCGGGCGGGTCTTTTCGATCATTTGCACTGCATCCGCTCCCGGTGGCACTGCCGCACCCGTCATGATCTGAACGGCTTGCCCCGCCTCGACCTGGGGCTGATTCGGACGACCGGCAGCCACCACCCCGATGACCTGAAGTTTTACAGGAGCCGTGGCAGTGTCCTGGCTGCGCACGGCATAGCCATCCATAAAGGATTTCTTGAAAGGAGGCAGGTCGAGGTCAGCCAATACCGGATGGGCCAGCACGCGGCCCAGGCTTTTCCGCAGCGGCACGCGAACCACTTTCGGCTCAGGAACCTGGGCGAGAATTTCTCGAAGTGCTTCTTCGTAAGTTAGCATTGGCCTCGTCTAGCTCGGATTATGCATAGGTTCTTGTCACGAAGCGACGAAAGCGACGACCTGGCAAGGCGCGGGTGCACCCGCTTGCGGGTCAGAGGCCCCCGCAAACGTACTGTACGGTACGTTGAGGAGGCCGACCGAGCGCAACACAGTCAGGGCGGATGATTCCGTCGCTGTAGTAGAGAATTTACGCATAATCCGGGCTAGAGTCCCTCATATAACAATGATTTCCTTGTGTTCTCCAAAGACATCCCTCAGAACATCGGCCATTTCCCCGACCGTAGCATAGGCCTCAACAGCCGCGATAATGACGGGCATCAGGTTGGATGATCCGCGCGCAGACTGGCGAATCTTCTCCAGGGTAGCTTCGACTCGAGTCGAGTCGCGGGCCTTTCGCAGAGTTTGGAGTCGACTGGCTTGCCGCCGGCCAACCTCGGGGTCAATACGCAGGACTTCGATGGGAGCCTCTTCACTCTCAAAGCGATTGACGCCCACAACGATTTCAGCACCTGATTCCAGGCGCGCCTGCTGCCCATAGGCCGCCTCTTGAATCTCTCTCTGCACATAGCCGGACTCGATGGCTTGGAGCATCCCTCCCAAGGAACGAATCTTCTCCAGGTAAGCCTCCGCCTCTTCTTCCAAATCTTGGGTGAGCTTTTCGACATACCAACTTCCGCCCAGGGGATCCACGACCTGGGAAACACCGCTCTCGCAGGCTAAGATCTGCTGAGTCCTGAGGGCCAGGAGCGCCGCCTGTTGGGAGGGCAAAGCCAGGGCCTCATCCTTGGAGTTGGTATGAAGCGATTGGGCCCCTCCCAGGACCGCCGAAAGGGCTTGCAAAGCCACACGCACCACGTTGTTTTCCGGACTTCTCGCAGTGAGAGTACTTCCCGCAGTCTGGGCGTGGAAGCGCAGCTTCCAGGACTCTGGGTGACGAGCTCCCAACCGCTCCCGCATCAGGCGGGCCCACATCCGGCGGGCGGCCCTGAACTTCGCGACTTCCTCAAAAAACTTGTTGTGTGCGTTGAAGAAAAAGGAAAGTCGAGAAGCGAAACTGTCGATCTCCAGACCGGCTTGGACAGCCGCCTGAACATAGGTCTCTCCGTTGGCCAGGGTAAAAGCGATTTCCTGAGCGGCCGTGCAGCCAGCCTCTCGGATATGGTACCCACTAATAGAAATGGTGTTCCAGTGAGGGACCTCTTTCGTACAGAAAGCAAAGATGTCGGTGGTGATTCGGAGCGAAGACGACGGAGGGTAAATGTAGGTCCCTCGAGCAACGTACTCCTTGAGAGTGTCATTCTGAACTGTGCCCCGAAGTTCGCTCCACTTCTCACCGTTCTTTCGAGCCACCACCAAATACATGGCCAGCAGGATGCAGGCCGTGGCATTGATGGTCATGGAAGTAGACACCTCGGACAGTGGGATTCCCTCAAAGAGCGTCTCCATGTCTTCGAGGCTGTCGATGGCGACACCCACCCTTCCAACTTCTCCGTCCGCAAGCAAGTGATCTGAATCGAGGCCGAGCTGGGTGGGGAGATCAAAGGCTACAGACAGCCCCGTGGCACCTTGCGAGCGGAGGTAACGATAACGTCGATTGGATTCTTCGGCGCTGGCATATCCGGCGTACTGCCGCATCGTCCAAAGACGGGTGCGGTACATCTCGGGATAGATTCCTCGGGTGAAGGGATAGTCTCCAGGTTCTCCCAAATCCTTCTTGTAATCCACCGCCGCCGCGTCTTCAGGACGGTAGACAATCTTGGGTCGAGACTTCTTCTGTTGGGGGGTGGACCCTCCTGTTCGGGAGCTGATTTCCACTTTACATCAGGTCGAAGTTTGGTATCATTAATTTAAGGGTGAATTCGGATATTAGCAGAGCAAAGGGATCGGATTCAAATGCAAGGTGAGGAGCTGAAAGGGCATCGAAAGAAACTCGAAATCGCCATCAATCAGACTCTCACCGAATCCCCTCAGGTAAATGATGCTATTCAGGCCATCCGAGATGTTGGTTACGATGTGTTCTTGATTATTGAAGCAACCATCGGCTTTAACCGAAAGGATGAATCCTCTTCAACCCCCAAGCCGCCGACCGTCCGTCTTAAGCTCAGCACCCACGACGAGAAGTTTCTCAAATCTCTCAA
>JAZFTY010000485.1:0-4860 GCA_036446935.1 Acidobacteriota bacterium
CCACGCTATGGGACCGCCCGTTGATGTTGAGTTTGAAAGCCATATTCAGCACCTCCCGTTGAATAAATGAAGGCCGTCGGCACTTCCTGAACTCAGGTGCGCCGAAACAAGTGGCATTGATCTAAAAATTGGCAATAAAATTATGCTAACACAAGTCTCCCACAATCCCCAGTGGACTCCCAGCATTTCACGAAGAAGTAAATGCGGAAGGCCTTCAGGGGTTGTGCCCGAAGTGTGCCCGCGGCAAACTCACTCCAGCCAACTCAACCCAAATGAGCGGCAAGATAAGGGCTTTCCCGTTGCCTTCAGCCCCCTCACGTCGTAACATTGGGCGCAACTGCACAGGTGAGGGGAAATTGCATGGTCGGCAATACCATCAGCCAATACAAATTTCTGGAGAAGATCGGTGAAGGCGGACTCCTACGGCGTCACGCTTTGATGGCCCGGAGGGTTCAATCAGGGAGAAGATGTTCATGAACACCAAAAAACCGAATAGCTGGCTTTCCATCATCGTGGTCTTGGCCGCCATAGCCACACTGGCCCCGGCAGTTCAGGCTGCCGAATTCTCCGTGGTCGAAGCTTCCATTTCGGAGATGCAGGCAGCCTTGCGAGATGGCCGCGTCACCTCACGCGACCTGGTCACACAGTATTTGGTCCGTATCGCCATGTATGAAAACACCCTCAACGCTGCCATCGCGGTAAACTCCAAGGCCTTGGAAGTGGCCGACGCCCTCGACCGTGAGAGGGCCGCAGGTCAAGTACGCGGACCGTTGCACGGCATCCCCATTGCCATCAAGGACAATATTCACACTACGGACATGCCGACCACGGCCGGCACATTGGCGCTGGATGGGTTCATTCCCCCCTACGAAGCGACGCTGGTGGAAAATTTGCGAGCCAGCGGAGCTGTCATCATCGCCAAGACGGTGATGACGGAGTTGGCCCACTGGATGACGATGGGTATAGCGCAGAACTACTCGGCGGTGGGCGGTTATGGCTTCAATCCCTATGATTGGCGGCGTGATCCCCGGCCTGGTTTGAACGACGGCCGCGGGGTGCTTCCAACCGGCAGTTCCTCATCCGGCGCGGGCACAGCGGCCAGCCTGTGGGCGGCAAATATCGGCACTGAAACCACCGTCTCGATCATCGGACCGGCATCGGCTGCCATGCTCGCCGCTGTCAAACCCACCTTGGGCCGCATCAGCCGCTGGGGAGTTATTCCCGTCACCTACGATCAGGACACGGCAGGACCCATGACCCGCACCGTCACCGACGCGGCGATTCTCCTGGGTGTGCTTGAAGGCACCGCAGCTGACCCCAATGACCCGGCCACCGGACGGTGCACTCCGCCGCCGGGGAATGACTACACGCCGTTCCTCAACGCCGAAGCTCTCAAGGGCGCGCGGATCGGCGTGCCCCGGGCGTGGTTCATCGACCCCCACACGCTGCCTGGCAACGAAGCGCCGAGCGGTGGCCTCCCCGACGATCAGAAGGTGATGATGGACG
The DNA here is from genome assembly GCA_036446935.1 of Acidobacteriota bacterium. Lineage (GTDB taxonomy): Bacteria > Acidobacteriota > UBA6911 > RPQK01 > JADFOI01 > JADFOI01. The sequence continues at coordinate 1,507 of JAZFTY010000485.1, forward strand.
AGGTGGTCGCCATACTCCGGGCCGCGGGCGCGACCGTTGTTGATCCGGCAGACGTTCCGAGTGCGCTGGCCGACACCTGGGAGGACAATGTTTTGGTCAGGGGGTCCTGCTCCCGGAGACCAAGCTTCAAAGGCGACGACGCGAACTGTTCGGTGGTGCTCAAATACGGCTTCAAGCGCGATTTCACCAACTGGGTGGCCAGCCTGGGGGCGGCGGCTCCGGTCAAGAGCCTCACAGAGCTGCGCGAATGGAACGTCGCCAATTCCGCACTCGGTACCCTCAAGTACGGCCAGCATACCCTGGATCTTTCCGACGAACAGGACCCGACTCTGGAAGAGGACCGCATCCGCTATGAGGCCGACCGCGCCCTCGATCTGCGCCTGGCCGGGGCCGAAGGGGCCGATGCGGTCATGGATCGTCATGACCTTGATGCTCTTATTTTCGCCGGCAGCCGCGGCAGCAGCTTTCTTGCCAAAGCCGGCTATCCATCGGTAACGGTTCCGTTCGGCTTGGTCGCCAATGGCAGTGGATTTCCCGAGGGCTTTATACCCAAGCCTGCGCCTCTGGGCGTCACCTTCAGTGGCACCGCCTGTAGCGAACCCCGCTTGCTCGGACTCGCGTTTGCGTTCGAGCAGATCACCAAGCGACGGCGGCCGCCCGAGCTTTAGTCAGTCATTGCTCCACACGGATCAATCCTGGGTTGACCCATTATAAAACTCCCACATTCACTTCACTGCCATCCTCGGCATCTCCGGGGCTAACCCGTCGCCTGATTCAGATAACATAGCTTTCAGTTTGGAGGTGCTAACCGGTGAGGATTTCTATGATGGGAAAACATCGAAACCTGGTTTTGGCTGGGTTTCTTCTATGGGTATGGGTTCCTGGCTTGGCCCAGACAGCGGATGAACGACCCCGTATCGGGGTGGCCTTGAGTGGGGGTGGAGCTCGAGGTTTGGCACACATCGGGGTGCTTCAGTGGTTCGAGGAACATCAAATCCCCATTGACTACCTGGCAGGTACCAGTATGGGTGGCTTGATCGGAGGCCTGCATGCCATGGGAATGGCTTCGGACGAGATGAGGCAGATCGTCGAAAGCCTGGACTGGAACCAACTTCTAGCCGCCTCGCCTGCGTTTTCGGATCTGACCTTCCGTAGGAAAGAGGACCGTCGTGACTATCCTGGGAGGCTTCAGCTGGGTTGGCAGCAAGGACTCAAGACCCAGAGTTCACTGAGCGATGCCCACTTCATTGGCCTTTTGCTCAGCCGTCTGGCTCTTCCCTATTCCTCGGTTGACCACTTCGATGAAATGCCCATTCCCTTCCGTGCTGTTGCCGTCGACATGGAGGGAGCCCAACGGATCATTTTGGAGGAGGGTTCTCTGGCCCAGGCACTGCAGGCCACCATCGCTATTCCAGGCGTCTTTCCCCCCGTGGAGGTTGACGGACAGTTGCTGGCCGATGGCGGTTTACTCAACAACCTTCCCACCGATGTGGTGAAGGCCCTGGGGGCGGACATTGTCATTGCCGTGGATGTAGGGACTCCCCTCGGCGATAGAGAGAATCTGGCTTCCTTTCTTGGAGTTCTCAATCAATCCATCGGGGTGATGATGATCGAGAACGTGCGACAGAACCTGTTGCTGGCCGACATCATCGTCTCCCCTGATTTGCAGGACTATACCGCTATGGACTTCTCAGCCGGCCCTGCCATTGTTGATCTGGGATATCAAGCCGCCGAGAGCAAAAGGGTGTTTCTGGAGGCCCTGGGAGTCAATGACACCCAGTGGGAGCAGTACCAGGAGTTCAAGAGCTCACGGAGGCGGGAGGAACCATTTAGAGCGGAGTTTTTGGAACTGGTGGGTCCCTCGCAGAGGGGTCAGGAGGAACTCCGCAGGAGTTTGGAAAAAAACATCGGGGCAGAACTGCAAACCACGGCCTTGGAGTCGGATCTCAATGCCTTTTACAGCCTTGGCCGGTATCGCGCCCTCAGCTACCGGGGAATCACACGAGAGCAGGAGGAGGGCCTTCTGGTCGAGGTCACCCCGAAATCTCATGGGCCGCCCTTCATCGACCTGGGCTTTGAGATCAACGGTGCCGATATCGACAATATTCGCTTCGGTCTTCGCAGCCGGACGACTTTTTTGGATGTGGGGGCTTACGGGTCTGAATGGCGAGTGGACCTGGGATTGGGCCCCGAGACATTTGCCCGGACTGAGTACTACTATCCGGTCGGATGGGGATTTTTCCTGGCACCGCGGGCATTTGCCGAGGGAGAGAACACCCCCCTCTCTGAGGAGGGTCAACGAGTGGCTGAGTACAAGGAGACGAGCTCCGGTGCGGGATTCGACTTGGGCTATGGTTTCGGAAGTCGATCCCATGAGATTCGAGCAGGATATGAGATCAGTACTCTGGATGCCCGTGTGCGGATTGGGGACCCGCTTTTGCCATCGCTTGAGGGTACCGTGGGGGTGGCCTCGCTGAGATGGACTCTCGATCGCCTGGACAGTGCTGTTGTTCCCAGGAGCGGTTTCCGGGTGGAACTTCGCCCCAACTGGTTTTTCCAGAGTCCGGGCATCTCCGGGGGATTTCCCCAGGCCGAATTGAAATTTTCCTTTTTTCAAAAGATTGGAGAACCCAACTCGGTGTTCGTGCTCGGAGAAGGAGGGACGACGTTTAGTGAGACCGCCCCCCCGGCACAGCAACTGACCTTGGGCGGGCCTTTCCGCTTGGGAGCGTTTCATCAAGATGAGTTCCGCGGTTCTCGACTGATCTTTTCAACTCAGGGGTATATGCATCACATTGCATCTCTTCCGGCTCTTTTCGGCGGTAAGGTCTACGCCGCCCTTTGGCATGAGATCGGGGCAGTTTTCGAGCCGCAGGGACAACGAAACTACCTGAGCGTTCTCTCAGGTGGTGTTCTCACGGAAACCTTCCTGGGGCCCATGATCGTTGGGGGCAGCTGGGGTGAGGGAGGAAGATACCGGTTCTATTTCTCCGTAGGTTCTCTTTTTTAAACCTGTTACGGAGTTAAACTCCTGTGAGTGTTTTCCTGGTGAGGGTTCGAGTCCCTCCCCGGGAACGCTCCTGACGCGGGTTTCAGCCCTTCGGCGCCCCGGGGTTATGCCGCAACCACGAGTACACCTGCGGTCCTTCGTCACGCCGCCTTCATCTGAGCGAAGCGAAGAACACCTATGCATCAACCGGGTTAGGGGGAAGTAGAACGGGTGGTGAAGGCCTGGAATTCGCTGCCTGAAAGGGATTGAAAGATACGCAGGTCGAACTCCGGCAGGACGGCCAGAATGTGGTCAAAAATGTCGGCCTGAATCGCTTCGTAGTGGGCCCATCTGATGTCGGTGCA
>JAZFTY010000486.1:0-2975 GCA_036446935.1 Acidobacteriota bacterium
ATCCAGACCCTGGGTGGTTAGATAAGACATCCCCCAGGCTCCCAAACCAAATCCCCCTATCAACCCCAGAATTCCCAGGAAAAGAGCCTCCAGGAGAATGGAACTCACAATGAGCAGGGGGGGCATTCCCAGGGCACTGACCAATCCGATCTCACGGCTTCTTTCAAAGACCGCCATCATCATCGTGTTCAGGACACCCGTAGCGGTGAATAGACCAATGATCATGATAATAAATCCGTACATCCCCTGGGACAGGCCCACATAGTCTTTGAGCTGGGGTGCCAACTCTCCCCAGCTCTGGGCCACGGTGTTGGCTGGCCAATTTTCAGAAGCGTTGAGCCGGGCGGCAAAGGCATCAGCAGCCATGGGGTCCCCGATCTTCACCGCAATCTCATGAACCTCATTTGGGCTCAGAACAAGCAGTTCCTGCAGGTCCGCCAAATAGAGAACTGCTAGTGAGCGATCCACGTAACTGAGTCCCGTATGGAGGATTCCAGATACCAGAAACAGGTCGTTTCCAAGACTCCCATCGGCGGCCTGAGTCACGATGGCCACCTGTGATCCAATGCTTGCCTCCAGTTCCCGGGCCAGGACATCTCCCAACAGCAGAGAGCGCTCCACCGAGTCGTCCAGGGCTCCCGCCTGAAGTCCCGACAGGAAGCTGCTCACCCCCGACTCCACTTGCGGATCCACGCCCATCAAACGGGCTCCTGCAGAGTTTTCTCCCGTGGACAAAAGGCCAAACCCGTACACTCGGGGAGAGCGGCCCGCCAACTGAGGGTACAGGCTGAGTTGATGGAGGACCTCTTCCAGCTCGCTGCTAGAATCACTGCCGATGGTATCGTAGAGGCTGCGCTCGGGTAGATAGTCCGAATGGTGAAGCTGCAAATCGCCCATGAGCAAGCCCGTTCCATTCTTGAGCATCTGCCCGGCCATGCCGACGGTCAAGCCAATGAGGACAATCAGAAAGGCATAGCCACAACCCACAGCAGAAATAGTAATCAGGCTTCGTCTGGAATTTCTCCACAGGTTTCGCCACCCCAACCGCAAGGCAATCATCTTTATCTCCGCAGAGAAGAAAGGGAAAAAGTGCCCTTGGGGATGGGAATGTCAAAGTGGAGTTCGTGATAGATCATCTCCGTGTATTCCTCCGGTTTGTCCTGCGGAACCATCCTCGACCTGGTGGGGACGAGCCGTCCGCTCATCTCACGGTAGTCAGAGAAGGTCATCGTTCGTTTGAGCTCTCCGTCTTCACCATAGTATTCAGCCCAGGTGGGCATCAGATCCCCCTTGCGGACTTGGTAGAGCATTTTCCCCCAAACCACAGGCGCTTCGGGATGAGGAGTCAGCTGAAACTCATAGACCTCAATCCCTTCTCGATCTCCTTCGTAAACGATCTCAATCTCATAGTCACGAATGAGGCGACTTTCCTTGACCAGATCGTCATTGGTGAAATGCGAGCCCATCCAGGACCCCATCATCATGGAGGTAGGGACTCGGATGGTGCGATCAATTTTGGGAAGATAATTCCACATGTCGGAACCAACCTTCAGGGTTGTCGTTCCGGCTTCCTTCTTGGGCTGTAACACCTTGATCAGAGCTTTTTCCGTACCCTCTGACCAGATTTCCATCGTGATATTGCGCTCCCAGCGCCGGGTGACCACAGCCATTTCCACACGGCCGTGAGAAGAGTCGCCTCGAAGCATCTGGTCCACCTTGTCAATGATTTCCGCCGGGCTCAGCTGAGACGAATCGACCTGTGGCAAAACGAGGCCCATCAAGCCTCCCATCAAAAACAACACTGTCCAAAGCCGTATGATTCCAAACCACATTAGAGACACCACCTTTATCACTTATGGGTGAGAAATTCCCCACCCCTTCTGGCCCAGCGCCCAGCTCTCACGATCCTCGGAGGGTCCATCGTCAAGTCAACCACCGTGGAAGGCTGGTTGGGCTGCTTCGTTTCCCTGCCCTCGAGTATAAGGTCCACCTGGTGATCAAAAAGTTGCTTCAAATCCTCCAGTGCGGCCAAAGGCTCTCCAGAAAGGTTGGCGCTGGTGGAGACGATGGGACCGGGGATGGCCTCCATCCAAAGCTGTAGAAAGGCCAGATCGGGATGACGCAAGCCCACCTTACCGTCCTTCCCCAGAATTAAGCGGGAACAGGAGGAGTTCCCTTCCAGAAGTAGGGTAACAGGACCCGGCCAGAAAGTTTTTACTAGTTCATAAAACAGATCAGGAATATGATCAGAAACAGCTTCTGCATAAGAAGAATCATGAACAAGTAGAAGAACACCCTTGGTCTCGGATCGGCCTTTGATGGCGAAAAGCCGTCGCAGTGCTTCCTCATTGGAGGGATCACAGCCCAGACCATAGAGGGTATCGGTGGGGTAAAGCACCACCTTACCCTGGCGGATCGCCCGGGCCGCTTTTTCAATCATTTCTGGGGGGGGAGAGTCTAGATCAAACGGCACATCTGCTAAGATAACACGAAGTGTCCTCTTCTGTTTCCCGGATTGAAAGCCGGCAAAACCCCCAATATAAGCTCTGGAAGAAATATGTCACTCACCCTGAGAAAGAGGACTGCCCCTGGATTCCCATAGAAGGATGGAAGCAAACCCAGGACCTCTCCACCCAGCGTCCCATAGAGCTTTTACTCTTCTCGGAGGAAGCGGAACCTGACATCCAGGACCTTCTTTCCCGCTCTACAGAGTCTTTTCAGCTGGCTCCCGCCTTGTTCGAAAGGCTGTCCACCCTCGATTCTTCTCGGCAAATCCTGGCCTTCTTTGAAAAACCCAGCTGGAAATGGAAGGATCTCACCTCGCAGGTCCTTTACCTGAGCGAACTTCAGGATCCGGGCAATCTTGGAACGCTGCTGCGAACCGCCCGAGCCACAGGAATCTTCAGTGTTGCCACCAGTCCCCACACCGTCTCCTGTTTCAACTCCAAGGTCGTCCGGGCCTCGGCTGCCTCTCT
>JAZFTY010000487.1:0-2802 GCA_036446935.1 Acidobacteriota bacterium
ATCCAGGACGCGGTGATCGTATGCTTGCAATCGGATTCTTATTTTCTCGTCGATCATTTTAATCTCCTGCCGTCGTAATTTCGTGCTTTCGTTTTCTCAGGAAAGCACGCACTCACCAACGACTCCTCCTGTCTCCTGTCTGTTGTCTGCTGTCTGCTGTCTGTTGTCTGTTGTCTGTTGTCTGTTGTCTGTTGTCTGTTGTCTGTTGTCTGTTGTCTGTTGTCTGTTCAGTCAAAGTTCTCAACCACTTCAGCGGGGACGGATTCTCCTTCCCCAACTTCCACCTGACAGAGTCCTCCCGCTTCAACGAAGGCGCGTTTCAGGTAGGCAAAAGCGATAGGACCCTTGCAGCGGGGAGAAAAGACAGCGCTGGTGACGGCACCGATCTGCTTTCCCTCTTCATTGAAGACCGATGAGCCCTGAGAAGGAATCTGTTCGGCTTGGATCTTTAAACCCATCAAAAGGTTACTCACCCCTCCCACGTGGGTGGCCTTGGAAACCACCTCCTGTCCCAGATAGCATCCCTTGGTGTAACTAATGGCCTCTTTCAGACGAGCTTCCACCGGATAGCGATTCTCGTCCATGTCCACTCCATACCAGGGGATGGCAGCCTCCAGACGCAAAATGTTTCGAGCCTCCACTCCGATCTCCCGAAGACCCGAACGGCTTCCCTTCTCTTCAAGCGCTGCTCGCAGGGAAGGAGCGATCTGGCGGGGAACAATCATCTCAAAACCCGACTCGGCCAATTCATTTTTTCGAATGAGCCACAGGGTCGTTTCCTGCCACTGCACTTCCTGGACCGCGTATGGCTCTTCAGGACCGGAGCTCCCCCACAGTTCTTGAACCAGGTTCGAAGCGCCCGGCCCCTGAAGGGAAAAGTGGGAGCTATGGCTGGAAACGTCTTTCAGCTCGACCTCATCCATGACGATGTACTTCTCCAGCGTCTGGACGGTCTTGGCCAGCAAGTCGGTGGTGATATCCAGGATGATCTGTTCAGGAAGTTTATAGTAAAAGAAATCGGAGACGATCCGACCTCTGGCCGTCAAAAAGGTGCCATATCGGCCCGCCCATTCCGGGAGCTCCTTCACGTCATTACTGATCATGGAATGGAGAAAGGTGATTCGATCGGGTCCTGTGAGCTCGATCTTCCCCCGATCCGAGAGATCCAGGAACCCCACGGCATCTCTCACGGCCTGGTATTGCTCTAGTGTCTGCTGCTGCATGGTGTCATTTCATCAGGGAGCTCACCGCTTGTCAATTCGTGGTATAAACGGGCTCTCAATGCAAATCCGGGGAATTGTCTTTGATTTCAATGGCGTTTTGATCGATGACGAAGGTGCGCACTTCCATGGATTTCAGCAGGCGCTCAAGGAGAAAGGGCTTAGCCTGAGCTGGGAGGAGTATTGCCAGGACTATCTTCCTTACGACGACCGCAATTTCTTCCAGCACTTTCTGGATGACCAGAAGCGAGAATCTGATCCTCAATCCATTCGACGGCTCATTGATCTGAAATCCGAGCACTACTTTAAGGCCATAGAGAAACGCGTTCCCACGATTGAACCTACTGTCGATTTTGTGCGGCGGCTCTCCCCCACCGTGCCTCTGGCCATCGCATCGGGAGCCGCCAGGAAAGAAATCGAATCGATTCTGGATCAGCTCAAACTGCTCGAGCGCTTCACCACCATCGTTTCGGCCGAAGATGTCGTCAGGGGAAAACCTCACCCTGAGACATTCCTCAAGGCCCTGGCCGGATTGCAGGACGGAAATGCTTCCCTGGAAGCTCAACAGGTACTCGTCATTGAGGACTCCTATCGAGGAGTACAATCCGTCCACACCACCGGTATGAAGTGTCTGGCCCTGACCACGACCTACTCCCTCGAACAGCTGGCCGAAGCCGACCTGGTCCTGGAAACCTTACAGGGGTGGACCCTGGAAGGTCTGGAAGAGGCACTGGAGGCACTACCCAAGTGACTCTCCGGGACTCAGTTCGATGACTTCCGTTCCCAGGTCACGAGTCAGCTCGCGTAACTCCTCCGGCCTTCCCTTGAGGGGAGGAAAGGTCGCATAGTGCATGGGGACAACCTTTTTAGCATCCATCAACCGACAGGCATAGGCCGCTTCTTTAGGACTCATGGTAAACAAATCACCGATGGGGAGAAAGATCAGCTCGGGCTGATAGAGTTCTGCGATGATCTTCATATCTGAGAACACACAGGTATCTCCCGCATGATAGATACTGAATCCGTTCTCGAACTCCACCACGTAACCGGCGGCTTCCCCGCCATAGCTGATGCTTCCATCATCCTCGAGGATGCCGCAGCTGTGACGCGCGTCCACCATGGTGACACGGACATCGTTCAGCTGCTGGGAGCCGCCTTTGTTCATGGGGTTCAGATTCTGAACGCCCTTTCGTTCCAGCCAGTTCGCAATCTCATAGATGCATCCGATCTGTGGTTCATGTGTCTTGGCAATTTCCAGCACATCTTGAATGTGGTCGAAGTGGGCATGAGTAATGAGAACAGTATCTAAAAAATCTATTTCCTTGTCCTCCTGGGGACAGGCCGGATTGTTCTGAACCCATGGGTCGAGGAGCAGTTTTTTCCCCCCGGGGGTGGTGATGAGAAAAGTCGCATGACCGAGGTACTTGATCAAGACGTTGGGAACTACAGCCATAGTCTCTCCTTTCGTTCCTGAATATACTGAACCAGGGTAATCGAGTAAACTAGTTGCTGGGGTGTGTGGATTCTCTTCGGAGATCGGCCTCCTGGACCAGGAACCAGAGGGCTTCCAGCGACAAACTTC
>JAZFTY010000488.1:0-3758 GCA_036446935.1 Acidobacteriota bacterium
TTCGACCGCTGCCTGAAACACGGGATCCTCAGGCTGAGTGCGGGAGGAACCAAAAATCGTGACCTTGGGAACGTCCCGGTAGTCGTTGAAAACTTTAAAGGCGTAGCGCAGCTCCTTGATGGAACTCCGCAGAATCTTGAGATCCCCGCGGCTGCAGTCCTCCTGGGCCAGCTTGGCTCCAGTGACCAGGACTTCTCGAATCAAATCCAGGTGGGGATAGGGCTTGAGCGCTTCCAGGAGGTCATCGATCTTTTGGGAAAGTGCTTTATCGTCAACATCGAAGGAAGGAGAAAGGTGATCAATATCGGTGCGTTGACTCATTGAGGATAAGTATACCCTCGCTGGCAAATGCGTGTGGTCCTATAATAGAACCGTGCCGGCCAACTTGACACACGCATACCTTGAGGCTGAGCAAAAGTTCAAAAGTGCCTCCGGTAACCCCGAGAAGGTGGCGGCACTCGAAGAAATGCTCCGCACCATCCCTAAACACAAGGGAACGGAGAAGATGCAGGCCGACATCAAACGCCGCCTTTCACAGCAGCGCAAAGAGGCCCAGAAAAAAAAGCCAAAAGCCTCCCAAAAACCCTTTCACTACGTCGAAAAAGAAGGCGCAGGGCAGGTTGTCCTGTGCGGTCCGCCCAATAGCGGCAAGTCACAACTTCTCAAAAATCTCACTCGCGCTGAACCCAAAGTGGCCCAATATCCCTTTACGACTCAGAAACCTCTACCGGGAATGCTGCCCTACCAGGATATTCGAATTCAGCTTGTGGACACTCCCCCGCTGGCACCGGAAATCCTGGAGCCGTGGCAGCTGGTGATGATCCAGCAAGCGGATGCAGGATTACTTCTTTTTGACGTGAACGACCCCAATCTCCTGGTACAGACAGACTTCGTGCTCGCTGCTTTCGGGGATCGACAAATCGTGTTCGATGGCTCCCAGGGCCTACCGCTGTTCGTGCTCGGCAACAAGATCGACGACCCTCAGGGGAAGGAAAATTTCTCGGCTTGGCAGGAATTGTACCAGGAGAACTTTCAGGCCGAGCCCTTCTCCGCTCTGTCGGAAGAGGACCTGGGCAAGATTCCCAAGCTTTTGTTCGATGCCTTGGAAATCGTCCGCGTCTACACAAAGGCTCCCGGGGAAAAACCCGAAGCCCATCCCACTCCTTATGTTCTGAAACAAGGAAGCACGATTTTTGACGTAGCCGTGACCGTGCACAGAGAGCTGGCCCAGAATTTCAAGTTTGCTCGAGTCTGGGGCAAGGCTAAATTCGACGGTCAAATGGTAGAAAGAAGTTATCTCGTGGAAGATGGGGATCTGGTGGAGATTCATTGGTGAACGATAGTTCACGACCTCATTGACTGACTTCACTTCCCAGACTAGAGTGATCACCCCATGCGCCTTTTCGTTGCAGCCACCGTAGCCACCACTCTTCCCGCCCTCTACATGCGTTGGTACCACATCCAACTGGATCCACGGCTTGATTCGATGATTTTTGGATTGGGCATTCTGGGAGCGGCGTTCCTACTGTCCTGGGGAGCGGAGGTGGCGCAGATGGACATGTCCCGAGGTTTGGCACTGGCCATCCTGGCCCTCATTGCCGTTCTTCCCGAGTATGCTGTCGATCTCTACTTCGCCTGGGTGGCCGCCCACGACCCCCAGTATATTCCTTACGTTACCGCCAACATGACGGGTGCCAATCGCCTGCTGGTGGGAGGGGGATGGCCCTTCATCGTCCTCCTTTTTTATCTGAAATTCCGCAAGAAGGCCATTCAACTGGATCGAAAGAATCGTGTAGAAATCGCCTACCTCACCCTAGCCACCGTCTATGCCTTCACCATTCCTTTAAGACACCACCTTACCCTCATCGATTGTGTCTTTCTGGTGGGAATCTTCGGGGCTTATGCCTGGCGCACAGCCATTATGGAAGTTGAGGAACCGGAACTGGTCGGGCCCGCCCGACTGATCGGTCAGCTGCCCAAGGGCAGACGCCGACTGGTCACAGCAGGATTGTTCGGTTTTGCCGGAATGGCCATTTTCGCCTGCGCCGAACCTTTTGCCGAAGCCCTGCTTTCTTCAGGCTCGCTTCTGGGCATTGATGAGTACTTTCTGGTGCAGTGGTTGGCACCCATTGCTTCCGAGGCTCCGGAGTTCATTATCGCCGCCCTGTGGACTTTGCGGGGACAGGCTCAAGCCGCCATAGGGGCACTCATTTCCTCCAAGGTCAATCAGTGGACCCTCCTGGTGGGAACGATTCCCCTGGTCTACAGCATCAGTTCGGGAGAGATTATCCCGATGCCCCTGGATGCGCGTCAGGATCAGGAAATACTGCTCACCGCAGCTCAATCGATTTTTGCCGTGGTGGTCTTGATGAACCTGAACTTGAGTCTTTGGGAAGCGGGTGGGCTGTTTACTCTTTTTGTGACACAGCTTGTCTATCCAGAAATCCGCGTCGAAGTTTCCATCCTCTATATCGTCCTGGCCGTGGTGCTGCTGTTCAGACGAACCCACGATCTACTTCCGCTCATCCGAGAAGGTCTTCTCTTCCCGAGCAAGAGCAGGAAGTGAGGTCAACCGATACTGGATAGGATCTCCTCCCCGGTGGCGGCGGCCGTTCCCAACTTGCCCACTGCCACACCGGCCGCATGGTTGGCCAAAATGGCCGCATCGTGGATCGATGCCCCCGCCGCAACGGCCAGGGTGAGCGAGGCGATCACGGTGTCCCCGGCTCCACTGACGTCGAAAACCTCGCGAGCAACGGTGGGGATATGGGAGTGCTCTTTGCCCTCAAAGAGTGTCATGCCCTCTTCCCCCCGTGTGATCAGAAGATAATCCGAAGCGATCACTTCCAAAAGCTTCTCACCTACCTGGATAAACGAGGCTTCATCCACGATCTCCACCCCGGAAGCCCGCACCGCCTCCTTCTTGTTGGGAGTCACGATGGAGGCTCCACGGTAGACCGAAAAATCATCTGACTTCGGGTCCACGGCCAGAAATTTCTTCGCCTGTCGAGCCTCCTGGATCAAATCCACAACCAGAGCCGCCGACAAGGCTCCCTTGGCATAATCTGAAAGGATCATTCCTTGCGCCTGTTCGAGAAGGGTCTGGTAAGCACTTCTCATTTGGTCCACGGTCTCTTGGGAAAATGGTGTCTTGTCCTCTCGATCGGTCCGGCAAACCTGCTGGTTGTGGGCGATAATCCGAGTCTTTATGGTGGTGGACCGACCCTGATCTCGCACAATGCCTTCGCTGCTGATCTCCTGCCGATGAAGCTCCTCAACCAGCCGATCTCCTGCTTCATCACTGCCCACAACACCCACCAGAAGGGGCCGCGCTTTTAAGACGGCAAGATTGTAGGCCACGTTAGCGGCCCCACCGAGATGGACAGTCTCTTTGACCACCTCGACCACAGGCACCGGAGCTTCCGGTGAAATCCGCTCGACCCGGCCCCACACGAACCGGTCCAGCATCAGATCTCCCACCACCAGGATGGGTTGATCGGAAAACTGCTCAACGACCTTCTGGAGTTGTTGATTATTTTTGCTCATAACAGTGACTGCACAGCCTCAAAGACGGGCTCAACGGGAATGGAACGAATACAACGGGGCTCATCGAACTCAAGACAGAAATAGCCCGCACAGGGCATACAAGGCAAATCCGACCGGATCAATTGATGCTCCGCATTCCAAGGATACCAAACCTTAAAGTCAGAGGATCCGAAGATGACGACGATCTTCTTCCCCAGCGCCGCCACAATATG
>JAZFTY010000489.1:0-2227 GCA_036446935.1 Acidobacteriota bacterium
TGGTACGCCTGCCGCTGGAGTTCGCCTTGCTGGGCCCACGCCTGACCGTGGCCCGACTCCTGACCACCTTTCTCATACCTCCGCTGTTGGCTTTTCTGGCCCAGGCGCTGGCTGGGCGTCAAATAGAAGCCATCCGTGAGAACCTGAAATAATGAACCTTGCAACCTTCACCCTCCTCATCCCCGCAGTGGTCCTTTTCGCTTACGCCTGGCGGCGCGGCGATGGCAGCCACCGGCGCGGTCTCGCCAGTGGGGGGCGTACTCTGCTTAGTATCCTGCCTCTTCTGCTTCTGGCATTCACCACGATCGGTTACGTCAGCGTCCTCTTGCCCCAGGAGGGGCTGCAGGATTTGATGGGTCCTGATTCCGGGTGGAGAGGATTGTTGCGGGCCCAGGGGATGGGAATGTTGATGCCCGGAGGTCCCTACGTCGTTCTGCCCCTCATCAGCACCCTTTACCAACTGGGCACCGGACTGGGAGCAACGATCACATTGGTGACCAGTTGGTCCTCCCTGAGTCTCTTGAATGCCCTTTGGGAAGCTCATTTTATCGGCTGGCGCTTTACCCTGATTCGCTGGACGCTGCTGTTACCCTTTCCGTTGCTGGTGGGCCTGCTGGCCGAGACCTGGTTCGGCGGAACATCCTAGGTCCCAGCAGTCGCTGGACCGTGGGCTTATTTTTGCACATGAAACCGGAAGTTTTCGATATCCTAAACTTAAGGGGGATAATCTATGACTTCAGCACTCATTTTCCTGGTCGTGGTGGTGGTCTTCATCGCCTGGGTGGCCAGCATGTACAACAAGCTGGTCAGTCTGCGTAATCGATTCAAGAACGCCTTTGCCCAGATTGATGTCCAGCTCAAAAGGCGCTACGACTTGATTCCCAATCTGGTCGAGACCGCCAAGGGCTATATGAAACACGAGAGAGAAACCCTGGAGGCGGTGGTGAATGCCCGCAATCAAGCCGCGACGGCCAGCAAGCAAGCGGCCGAGAACCCCGGAGATCCGGATTCCATGAAAGGGCTGATGGGCGCCGAGACAGCCTTGACCGGTACCCTGGGACGCATGTTCGCCCTGATGGAGTCTTACCCGGACCTGAAGGCCAATCAGAACATGGCCCAACTCATGGAAGAGCTGACCACCACCGAGAACAAGATCGCCTTCTCACGACAGGCCTACAACGATTCGGTCATGGTCTACAACACGCGGTGTTCGGTGTTTCCCAGCGTCATTATTGCCAACTCCATGGGCTTCAATCAGGCAGAGCTGTTCGAAATCGAAGCTCCCGCGGAACGCGAGGCCCCCAAAGTCTCCTTCTCGTAGTCCCAACGGACTCCACTGTTCTTCGGAACTCTGAGGAAATATGGCGGCACCGTCAACCCATACGATGGATTTCTTTGAACGTCAGGACCAGGCTCGCCGAAGTACCCGGCGCTTGATCGCTTACTTCATGCTGGCGGTGATCCTGATCATCCTTACCGTTTACATCGCTGGCATTGCCATCTTTTTCGGCTTCAACGTCAATGCCGACCCGGAGTTTCCCTTTCAATGGTGGAATCCCGATCTGTTCCTGCTGATCACGGGGGCAACCGTGTGTGTGGTGGTGATCGGGAGCCTTTACAAGATCCTGGCCCTCTCAAAGGGCGGAGAGGTGGTGGCCGGCTGGCTGGGAGGCCGACTTATCGATTCCAGCACCTCCGATCCTCAGGAACGCCGTCTTCTCAATGTGGTAGAAGAGATGGCTATTGCCTCCGGAACACCCGTTCCCTCGGTCTTTCTCCTGGAAGAGGAAAAGAGTATTAACGCTTTCGCCGCCGGTTTCACTCCGGCCGACGCCGTCATCGGGGTGACCCGAGGAACCCTGCAGATCCTGTCCCGCGACGAACTGCAGGGAGTCATTGCCCATGAGTTTTCTCACATCCTCAACGGCGACATGCGCCTGAACATTCGGCTCATCGGCGTCTTGAACGGCATCCTGGTGATCGCCATGATTGGGTATGTGATCCTGAGCGGCACCCGAACTTCCAGCAGTAGAAAGAATGGAGGCGGTGCTGCTGCCATTCTGGCCTTCGGGGCGGCGCTTCTTGTCATCGGTTACGTGGGGGTCTTTTTCGGCAAGCTCATCAAGAGCGCCGTGTCCCGGCAGCGAGAATTCCTGGCCGACGCTTCGGCCGTCCAGTTCACGCGAGATCCAGACGGTATCGCCGGAGCACTCAAGAAGATTGGCGG
>JAZFTY010000490.1:0-14755 GCA_036446935.1 Acidobacteriota bacterium
TCTCCGAGATCGATAACGATTTTTGTGGGTTCGGAAAAATCGTCGAATTCTCCCAACAGGTCCAGACCGAGAAAGCTGTTTCCCAGGACCCTGAGATATTCCATCAGGTAGGGTTCGCCGGGAACCCCCGTGTCCATCGAAAACTTCTCTGCCCGAGTCTCCTGATCCCCGTTATAGAAATGAATTTCTCGGGGTCTAAAGTCCCATTCTCCGCGTGAAAAGGTGATGATGTTGACGATCGGCACGATCTCCCCGCCTCGATCCTGAATAATCTCGAGGGTCCAAATGTTCTGATCGTCGATGAAAACGTGACAACGTGATGATTCGGGAGGCTCTCTTTGGAGTGGCTGGCCGGACACCCAACTGCAGAAAAGAAACAAAAGACAACTCAAAAAGAGCTTTTTCATGGGCCCATTTTAACCGAGATGGATGATTTATCCGATAGAAATTTCTCCAAGAAGTGTTTGAACGGCCTGGACGGGATCCTGGGATTGAACGATCGGTCGTCCCACCACAAGATAATCGGCACCAGCGGCCAGGGCCTCAGAAGCGGTCATGGTGCGACGTTGGTCGTCACCTTTCGTTTTCCCTGAGCGAATACCCGGTGTCACCAGGAGGAATCCTTCCGGCTGTTCCTGTCGGAGCAAAGGCAGTTCGCGCGGGGAGGAAACGATTCCGTCCAGTCCGGCTTCCTGGGCCGTTCGAGCTAAACGCAAAACTTGCTGATCCAGGGAATGTGCAATACCCAGAGAAGAAAGCATTTGTGGGTCAATGCTGGTGAGGATCGTGACCCCTAACAACTTGGGACAGGGCCATCCTTCTCTTTGAGAGTACTCCTGCAGTGTTTCACGGGTCTGTTTCATCATGACTTCTCCACCTAGACAGTGGAGGGTCATCATGTGGGCGCCCAGGCGGGCCGCTTCCAGGGCGGCCTGAGTGACCGTATTCGGAATGTCATGAAACTTGAGGTCGAGGAAGACTTGGACCCCTTCTTGAAGGATCTTCCGGACAATTGCGGGCCCGGCAGCCGTGTAGAGTTGAAGGCCGATCTTGAAGTAACCCACCTGGTCCTTCAATGTCCGTACCAATTGGATGGCCTTCTCTTGAGTCGAAACATCAAGAGCAACAATCAGCTGATTGGCCTTGGCATCCGGTGACATAAATCAGGTCCAGGATCCAAGAATAACACAGAGGGGTGGTCGCACACTCGTACCCCAGGCTAGGCTATACTGGTCAGCCGGAAACAGCGTGTGCTATCATTTGCACCGCATTTCGGTGGAAAACTGTGAAGCAGACTTACCTTCAACAAGTGATGACCCCCAAAGAAATGGAAGCGGAATTTTCCAGAATTGCAACAGAAATCACTCAAGTGCATCAAAACCTCGACAGCATGGTCCTGATTGGAATCCGACGAAGGGGTGTCCCGCTGGCCCAAGGACTTCAGAAGAAGATCGAGAAACTGTCGGGCCAGAAACTTCCTCTTGGAATTCTGGACATTACTTTCTATCGAGATGACCTCTCCCTGGTCGCTACGCAGCCTGTTGTCCGGGGGTCCCATCTCGATTTTGATGTGACCGATAAGGACGTGCTTTTGATCGACGATGTCCTGTACACGGGCCGCACGACTCGAGCTGCTTTGGAGAGTGTGCTCGACTACGGACGTGCCAGGCGCATCGAACTGGTGGTTCTGATTGATCGTGGGCATAGAGAATTGCCCATTCAAGCCGATTACGTCGGCAAGTCAGTCGAGACTGCCGAGGACGAGGTGGTTGAGGTTCTCATTTCATCCATCGATGGGGAAGAAGGAGTGTTTCTAACTACCAAGGAGCTCTTGAGGAAAGAGATCTGACCACCTGACCAGCTAACCACCTAACCGGCCAACAGCGGGGATCAGGAGGTCAGGCAGGTCAGGCGGTCAGGAGGTCAGGATCCGATAATTATGCCTTTGCGCGAGAGACACCTACTGGGAATTGAGGATCTTGATCTTGATGAAATCGAATTGATTCTCAATACTTCCCGAAGCTTTAAAGAAATTTCCACCCGATCGATCAAAAAGGTCCCGACACTTCGTGGCAAGTCCCTCATCAACCTGTTCTATGAACCCTCGACCCGGACTCGGTCGTCTTTCGAAATTGCCGCCAAGCGCCTGGGCGCGGATTCCATCAACGTCGATATTTCCGCCAGCAGTGTGAGTAAAGGAGAGTCGCTGATTGATACGGGGAAGAATTTGCAATCGATGAATCCCGATATCATCGCCATTCGTCACAGTGCGGCGGGAGCGCCCCATCTACTGGCCCAATATTGTGAGTCCACCTCCATTGTCAACGCAGGGGATGGAATGCACGAGCATCCGACTCAGGCCCTTTTGGATGCACTCACCATACTGGACCATAAAAAAAGAATTGAAGGCCTGCATGTAGCCATCGTGGGAGATATAGCCCACAGCCGCGTGGCTCGATCCAACGTCCTGCTTCTGGTCAAGCTGGGAGCCCATGTTTGTGTCTGCGGCCCTCCTACTCTGATCCCGATGGAATTTGAGAGCTACGGGGTCAAGGTGACCTATCACATCAAGGAAGCGCTTCAGGGGGCGGATGTGGTCATGATGCTACGAACCCAGAAGGAGAGGCAGAGTGATGTCTTCTACCCGTCGGTTAAGGAATACTTTGCTCTTTACGGTCTGAACATGGAAAAGATGAAGTGGGCCAAGCGAAGCGCCATAGTGATGCATCCTGGACCGATCAACCGGGGAATTGAGATCGATCCGGAGCTTGCCGAAGCAGGATATTCCGTCATTTTCGAACAGGTCACCAATGGGGTGGCGGTTCGAATGGCGGTCCTCTACCTATTGCTGGGCGCTAGTGAGGAAGCCGACCTATGACACTGCTCCTGCAAGGCGGAACCATTGTTGATCCTAGCCAGAAGATAGAGAAGAGACTGGATTTGCTGGTGGAAAAGGGAAGAGTTGCCGCCCTTGGAAAAATAAAGCCGAAGAAGAGTTGGGAAGTCGTGGATGTCTCCAAATGTGTGGTGGCCCCAGGTTTCATCGATATGCACGTCCATTTGCGAGAACCGGGCCGCGAAGACAAGGAGACCATTCTAAGCGGAAGCCAGGCTGCCGCCGCCGGGGGATTCACCAGTATTGCCTGTATGCCCAATACTGAGCCGGTGAACGATTGTGAGGCCATTACCCGCTTTATTCTGGAGCGGGCTAGCCGGGCTGGCCTGGTCAATGTCTTTCCGGTCGGGGCTATTACCAAAGGGTTGGAGGGAAAGGAGCTGGCTGAAATTGGGGAAATGGTCAAAGCGGGAGTGGTGGCCATTACCGATGACGGAAATCCGGTTGAGGACAATCAGATCATGCGCAGGGCCCTGGAGTATTCGAAGATCTTCGATGTACCTGTGGTGGACCATTGTGAGGATCGAGATCTTGCCGCGGCCGGTCACATGAACGAAAGCGGGGTGTCCACCCGGATGGGAGTTCGAGGAATAAGCCGGGCAGCGGAGGAGTTGGATGTGGCTCGGGATACGATTTTGAGCCGAATCACGGGCGGGCGAATCCACATTGCCCACATTTCCACTCAAGAGTCCGTTGCCTGGGTGCGTCAGGCCAAGAAGCAGGGAATCGCCATAACCTGCGAAGTCACTCCCCACCATTTCACGCTGTCCGATGTCGATATTACGAACTACGACACCCACTTCAAGATGTACCCGCCGTTGCGTGCTGCATCCGATGTCAAGGCGATGTTGAAAGGGTTATCCGACGGCACGATTGATTGTATCGCTACCGATCATGCTCCCCATACACGTCTGGAAAAGGAGATGACCTTTGAGGAAGCAGCCAATGGCGTCATTGGAATGGGAACGGCAGTGTCGTTGGCCTGGGAATTTTTGATCCGGCGCAAGATCGTTTCTGTATCAAGACTGGTAGAGCTCTTCAGTACGAATCCCGACCGCATTCTCAAGCTGGGTCGAGGTACCCTGAAGGAAGGAGCGATTGCGGATATTACCGTGATCGATCCCGACTGTGAGATAATCGTGGACACTAAGAAATTCAGATCGAAGAGTCGCAACTGTCCATTTCATGGCTGGAGACTTCAGGGTGCACCGGTAATGACTATTGTGAGAGGAAGAATTATATTTCGTCATGAAGATTAAATCCGCCTATCTGGCCCTATGGATCGGTTTGCTGACCATGGGATGGGTCCAGGCTCAGACTATGAGTGCCGAGAGTCTCGTCAAGATCCAAACCCTGCTTTCTGTGGACACCGTGCACCCGGGGAGCAGCTTTCAAGTCGCGGTGATCGGTGATGTGGAAGAAGGTTGGCATGTCAACGCCAATCCGCCCACACTGGAGTATCTGATTCCTACCGAGTTCAAGGTGGAACCGGTGGACGCTTTCACCTTCGGTAAGATGCAGTATCCGGAGGCGATGCGCCTTAAGTTCGACTTTGCTGACCAAGAGCTGGATGTCTATGAGGGGCGTGTCATCATCCGTTTCCCGGTGAGCATTGGGGGAGGGGAACAGCCCGGTGAGAAGGTCATTGAAGGAACTTTCCGGTACCAGGCCTGCAATGACCAGATCTGTTTGGCTCCAGTCAACAAGGAGGTCAGGATCCCCATTCGCGTAGCCAGCTTGCAAGAGCCGAGCCGACCGATTAATTCCGACATCTTTGGGGGGGTCGCGCTGGATCAGAGCCTGGGAGGGACCCTGGGCTTGGCGGAAACCAATCTCGGACTTCTCATTGAGGAGCGGGGATGGTTCCTGACTCTACTGGCGATCTTTGTCCTGGGCTTGGCCTTGAATCTCACACCCTGCGTTTACCCCATGATTCCGGTCACCATCGGCTATTTCAGCAAACAGAGTGAAGGCAAGACCTCGCGCGTGTTTGGACTGGCGCTGATGTACCTGCTGGGCATCGCCGTCACCTACTCTTTGATAGGAGTCGTTGCCGCTGTGACCGGGTCGCTGTTTGGGTCACTCCTGCAAAATCCCTGGGTGTTGGTGGGCATTGCCTTGACCATGGTGGCCCTGGCCTTGAGTTTGTTTGGGGTTTACCAGATTCAGGCACCCAATTTCATTCGCCAGAAAGTCTCCGGGGACACCGGAGGAGGAGTGTTGGGGGCGCTGAGTATGGGACTGGTGGTGGGAATCGTGGCTGCGCCTTGTGTGGGGCCCGTAACCATCGGTTTGTTGACTTACGTGGGAGCAACCGGCAATCCCTGGGTGGGGTTTTGGATGTTCTTTACCCTGTCCCTGGGTCTGGGGATACCCTACGTTGCACTGGGGACGTTTTCCGGCGGACTCAAAAAGTTACCCAGATCGGGCGTTTGGATGATTTGGGTAGAGAAGCTCTTCGGCTTTGCCCTGCTGGGACTGGCCCTTTACTTCGTTGCTCCCTTGTTTCCGGCTGGAGTCGTTCCCTGGCTGGTCTTGGCTCTGGCCCTCGTCAGTGGCGCGTGGCTGGGTTGGCTGGACAAAGACAGCAGTGGCGGCACTACATTCAACTGGCTGAAGAAAGCCACGGGATTGGCCGCTGTGGCAATAGGTATTTTTGCCGTGATCCCGGCAACCCCGGGAGTCGCCATCGCCTGGCAAGACTATGATCCGGCTCTTTTTGAACAGGCCCGGGAAGAAGGCCGTCCCGTTCTTCTTGATTTTACAGCTGAGTGGTGCATCCCCTGCCGCGAGTTGGACCGTTTTACCTTCACTGATGAAAGGGTGATCACAGCCGTGGCTCCTTTCCTGACCCTCAAGGTTGATCTGACCCATTTCGAGTCGCCGGAAGCCAGGCCGCTGCGGGAAGAATTTGGTGTCGTCGGCGTCCCCACCCTCGTCTTTATTGATGTTCAGGGAAGGGAAGTGCAGGAATCGCGGGTGGTGGGTTATCTGGGTCCCGATGATTTTCTCCAGCAGGTGAAGCGCGCACTGGGATCCTAGCCCGAATAATGCCTAATGCGGGCTAGTTCATGGGTTCTCGTGACCCAGCAGCTCGTGCAGACGTTTACTGGGCAAGCAGACTGTCGATAACGGGCTTGAAGGAATTAAAGGGCAGGGCTCCTCTAAGGGTCTGAACCACCTTCACCTTGTTCGGATCCTCGGGGTCGGTGAATCCAATGCCGAAGGAAGGCGTGGCTGTGATTCCAGCCTTGGCGCCGAGTGCCAGATCCTTACGAACCTCACCCGCATATTTCCCGCTTTCCAAGCAGGTATCGAACCTGGGGCTGTCCAAACCGAGTGCTTCCGCATAGGATTTGAGCTGTACGAGTGCCAACCCATTCTGATTGGTGAAAAGGCGGTCATGCATTTCCCAGAATTTGCCCTGTTCGGCGGCGCAATTCGCTGCCTCGGCCGCTTTGAATGCATACTGATGTATCGACTCCAACGGAAAATCCAGGTAAACGTACTTGACCTTTCCAGTCTCGATGTACTCTTTCGCAATTTGGGGGAACGTCCCACGGACGTGTCTTCCGCAAAACGGTCACTGGTAATCGGTGAACTCCACCAGGGTCAGCTTGGCAGTCTCATCGCCCTTAAAAGGACTTCCGGCAAGATCTAGAACAACTTCACGGGGTGGGGGAGCCGGAGCCGGAGCCGGAGCCTGTCTCGCCCTCAGAAGACTTTTGATTTCCTGAAGTTCCTTTTGAATCGCCTTCTGGCCTTCTTTGAGTGCCTCAATCTCTTCCTTAAGGTCGTTGACTCCTTCACGCGAGGTCTCTTGTGCGAAGCCTGGTGTCCCATACAAAAGGGTTAGCAGACTCAGTTGACAGATCACCGTGAAGCACTTCGTTGTCATGACTTTTCAATCTCCTCGATCCTGGCTCAAGGCTATTTTACCTGAAGAATCGGTGCCACGCTCGTAGTTCCGGATATTTGCCCCATAAATCAAGGATTTAAGAGAGGTCTGGCACCGAATGCACCCTAGCCGAGGAGGCGGGCTACTTGATTTCAAAGTGTTCCTTTTGGCAATGTGACGGGCGTGTCACTGATACTACTGCTCGGGGAGGTTCACGATGATGTCGCCCTCGAGGGCGAAGTTGTATCGCTCTCGAGCGATGCGCTCCCATTGGTAGGGGTCGGTCTTCAGTTGGTCGATTGTTTGCAGGTAGTCACTGCGTTGTTGTCTGAGATCTAAATTTTCTAGTTGTAAACCTCGCAGCTCTGCCCGATACTTGCGCAGCTGTATCAAACCACCGTCTCCGAAGAGAAGGATGCTCAATAGGGCCACGCAACCCGTAATTAGCAGAATCCAGGAAAGTTCTCTTTTCGCTTTTCGGCTAAATCTCATGGCCAGTACGAATGTCTAAGAGTTACTTGGTTCTCTCTACTATAGATACCCACCAGGAGGCGGAACAAATCGCCCAGCAGCTGGTAGAGGAACGACTTGCAGCCTGCGTCAATATTGTTCCCAAGATCACCTCGATCTACAGGTGGAAAGGGGCATTGGAGCGTACGACAGAACATCTGATGATCATGAAGACTGCCGAGGACCGACTGTCCTCGTTGATCCACCGCATCAAGGAGCTCCACCCTTATGAAGTGCCGGAAGTGATCGCCCTTTCCATCGATGAGGGAGATCCAGCCTATCTGGAGTGGATCCTCTCGGAAACGAGAGAAAACTCTCCCTGATCGCGCAAAAGGGGACTATACCCGATAGGTGTGAAAAATATCGCTTACCTGAAGGGGGATGCTAAAGGAGTATCTAGGAAGAGGTTTTTTGCTCAGACTCCTTCTCGGTGTCTTCCTCTCCGCCACTTTTGAGAGAGCCTTTGAAGTTGCGAATGCCCTCTCCCAGTCCCTTCCCCAGTTGCGGAAGCCGACTGGCGCCGAAAATTACAATCACAATCAGAAGGATAATGACAAGTTCCGACATTCCAAGACTGCCCATGTTTTTATACCTCGCTTGATTCTCCTCTTATGGTACGCTCAACCCTCCTAGATGTCAATCAAAGCACCACGCGCTTGTCGCCCATCCGTCGAGTAATGCGCTTGCGGTCCAGGAACTCGAGGAAGGGAATCGCGTATTTACGGCTGATTCCAAAGAGTTCCTTGAACTCGGGCACCGTAAAGGTGTGCCCCCTGGGAAAGGACTCCTTGAGCTGAGTTTGGAGAAAAGTGATCTGGCCGGGCGACAGGACGATGTTCTCACTGACCCGGATCAGCTCTCCCTGCTGTAAGAGAAAATAATACACATCCCGGACTTGGCCACGGTCATAGGGCACCGCTTTCAGGAGCTCCTCCAAGGTGGGAGGTTGCAGACCCTTCCTCTGGATCAGTTGCAGCAGGTGTTCCTTCGCCTGGTCTTGCTCTGGGCTAAGTACCAGCTGTTGACCCTGCAGCGACACGGTGCTGCCCTTGATTTGAATCTTCTTTTCACTCTCCATCTGGCTGAGAACGAATGTGAAGTAGGAATTGGCGGATTTTCTGAAGAATCGCTCTTTCAGTTCTTCTCGTGGTACACCCACTATCAAAGGATTTCGGGAGTGAAAATCAGCAAGGAATTGGGATATGTTTGTCTTGAATTTCTCGAGATCCGGTCGAAAGACGGCCAGCAGCGGCTGCTGGGAGATCAAAACTATGGACTCCAGTCCCTTCAAGAGATCCAGAAGGTAAGTTTCCAGAAAACCCGTGCGGGCCACCAGGTCGGACAAGCTGACACCCGAGAAACGATGCAGTTTGACGAAGTATTCGACGAAGGCACTGTCCAGACCCGGATCTTGCTCGGTGAGCATCGACCACAGCTTTCTCAACCCGGGGAGGATGTCGGGCAGGTCCTTTTGCCGATGTTTTTTGGGGGTACCGTCCAGTATCACCCCCCCACCGATGGTCGTCATGGGTGAGTAACGGCGTAAGATGAAGTGATCTTTGGGGCAGCAGACGGTTGGACTCTGCACTCGGAACTGAACCAGCATCGACTCTCCGGGGAGAAGTTGATCGTTTTCAAGCGGATGGATTCGACCGATCAGTTCAGCGCTTCCGTGGTGGAATCGGATCGCACTTCGGTCCTTGAGTCCCTTGGGAGCAGTGGGTAGTAAGTGAACGATTGCGTCAAACATCGAGGAGGAGGCAAGAGCATTGGATTCCGAGATCACCATTCCCCTGTTCAAATCTTCCCTTTCCAATCCGCTGAGATTCAGTGCCGTCCTTTGGCCGGCCATGGCCAGGTCATCCTCCTGGTTAAAAATCTCAATACCTCGGACCTTTCCTGTCTTGAGGGTGGGATACACGGTCACGGCATTTCCCTTTTTCAGAACACCGGCATAAGGGGTTCCGGTGACCACGGTCCCGAATCCTTTGATCGTAAAAATGCGGTCAACGGGAAGACGGAAGATCTGATGGGAACGTCGAGCTGCGGTGATGTCCTGCCGCGATTTCCCGATTTCTTCCAGTAGTGTTTCCTTCAGGAGTTCAACGCCTTCCCCGGAGACGCTATCCATGGCTACGATGGGAGCGTTTTCCAGCGGGCTGCCCTCAACGAGTTCCCGAATCTCAGCTTCAACCAGAGAAAGCAGCTCCTCTTCAACCAGGTGCTTCTTGGTGATGGCTATAACGCCTCTTGGAATTTCCAGCAGCTTACAAATCTGAAAATGCTCAATGGTTTGGGGCATTACCGATTCATCAGCCGCAACCACCAGCAAGACTAGATCGATACCACCGATCCCCGCCAGCATGTTCTTGACAAACTTCTCATGTCCGGGGACGTCGATAAAACCCACCCGATAATCACCCAGCTGCATATGAGCGAAACCGATGTCAATGCTGATGCCACGGCGCTTCTCTTCTTCCAGCCGGTCGGTGTCGATACCGGTTAACGTCTTCAGAAGGGTGGTTTTACCGTGGTCAATGTGGCCCGCCGTGCCAACGATGATGTCTTTCATATTAGATGATGTCCCGGTAAAATGATTCTGTCGGAGACTTGTACAGGAATGTTAGGAAACTTATCAACAAAATTGCAGAAAATTCTTCGCGATTTGAAGGGTGAGGGACGCCTTGATGAACACCATATCGAGGTGGCGATGCGAGAAATTCGCATTGCCCTCCTGGAGGCGGACGTTCACTTTAAGGTGGTGAAGGAGTTCGTATCTCGGGTCAAGGAGAAGGCTCTCGGCGAAGAGGTGCTTCGCAATCTGATGCCGGGCCAGCAGGTTGTGAAGATCGTTCGGGACGAGCTCACCGAACTCTTTGGGAGGGAGGAGGCCGGGCTGGTGTTTTCCAAACCTTCTCCCAGCGTCATCCTGTTGATGGGTCTTCAAGGAAGCGGCAAGACCACAACCACAGGAAAGCTGGCTCTGTGGTTGAAGAACAAGGGATTCCAGCCTCTGATGGTTTCAACAGATGTGTACCGCCCCGCCGCCAGGGAGCAACTCTCGATCATTGCCCGCGATATTGACATCGGGGTTTACGAGGAAAAGAGCAGTGACGCGGTGGAGTTGGCAAGCAATGCTCTACAGCACGCTCGCAACACGGGTTTTGACGTCCTTCTGATCGATACAGCGGGACGCCTACACATCGACTCAGAGTTGATGATGGAGTTGGAGCGCATTGCTGAGGGAGTGCGGCCGGCTGAAGTTCTCCTGGTGGCCGATGCCATGACCGGGCAGGACGCTGTGAATTCGGCCCGCGAGTTTAACCAGCGTATGAATCTTTCCGGCGTCGTCTTGACCAAGATGGACGGAGATGCTCGAGGTGGAGCTGCCCTCTCGATCAAGACGGTGACAGGAAAGCCGATCAAGTTCATCGGTGTGGGTGAGAAGTACGACGCATTGGAAGTTTTTCATCCAGAGCGAATGGCAAGTCGCATTTTGGGGATGGGTGATGTGCTGAGCTTGATCGAAAAGGCTGAAGAAGTCGTGGATGAAGAGCAGGCTCAGGAGATGATCAAGAAGATGCAGCGCAACGAGTTCACGCTGGAGGATTTCCGTCAACAACTGAGGCAGCTCAGGAGGCTGGGCCCCCTGGAGCAAGTACTGGGGATGCTTCCCCAAATGGGTCCGCTGAAGGGATTGAATAAGCTTCAGGTCGATGAGAAACAGTTGACTTATCTGGAAGCGATCATCAATTCCATGACCCCGAAGGAAAGGGTTGCCTACAAGAGTATCAATGCCTCAAGACGCAAGAGAATCGCAAAAGGCAGCGGAAGACCCGTTTCCGAAGTCAATCGTCTACTCAAGCAGTATGTGCAGACAAAAAAGATGATGACTAAGGTCAGTAAAGGCTTTTCTACCAAAGGGTTACCTAAATTAAACTTTCCGATTTAGCGACTCTCTGATAGAATGAGCTGAATCATTAGGAGCGATCATTGTTAAGAATACGTTTGAGTCGGCACGGAAGAAAAAAGGATCCTCATTATCGAGTTGTTGTTGCTGAACAGCACAAAGCACGAGAGGGGCGATTTGTTGAGATAGTGGGTTACTACAACCCAGCTCTGAAGCCTGTTCGACTGAAATTGGACCTTGACCGAATTGAACATTGGGTCAAACAAGGTGCACAACCCTCGAATACCGTAAGAGTCTTAATCAATAAAGTCAGGCAGTCGACATAGTTGAAGAAGACCTTGTGTTGATGCGCGTCATGGATTGCCGATCTTGATGTGGCTCTGTGAGCCCCGGGCATGACACGCGCTCGAGCTGGTTGGATACTCGGATGTCCAAGTTCGTTGTACAGGAGGCGTTATGAAAGAGCTTGTCGAAATGATCGCGAAGGCTTTGGTGGACAGTCCTGATGAGGTCGTAGTGAATGAGATTTCGGGTGAGCAAACCACGGTCCTTGAGTTGAGGGTGGCTCAGTCGGATCTTGGTAAGGTGATTGGAAAGCAGGGACGGACGGCTCGTTCCATCCGAACCCTTCTAGGAGCTGCAGGAATGAAGCTCCGCAAGCGATTTGTTCTGGAGATCCTGGAGTAGTTGGCTCAATATTCCAGCATTGCCCGTATCGTCAAGAGACGTGGAGTTCGAGGCGAAGTCGCAGCTGAACTCTTAACTGATTTTCCTGAGCGTTTCTCCTCCCTTGATGTGGTCCGTATTTTCAATGGCGAGAGGGAGTATTGGGAGGAAATCGAGAAACACTGGTTTCACAAAAACCGCGTCATTCTCAAGTTTCGTGGGCGTGATCGTCCTGAAGAAGTAGAAGAGCTCATTGGCGGTGACGTTCAAGTTTCCGAAGACCAACGTATTTCGCTTCCCCAAGACAACTACTTCCATTCTGATCTGATTGGGTGCAAAGTCCTGGAGGACGAAGAGGTGCTGGGTCGGGTGACCGGGATTTTGGAAACGGGCGCCGCAGGCTGTAATCTGGTGGTGACAATGGCTGAGGGACGAGAATTTATGGTGCCGCTGGTCCGGAAGTTCGTGCTGAAAGTCGATGTGGGACAAAAGGTGATTCAAGTGAACCTCCCCTCGGGATTAGTTTAACGCCGATTTCCACGAATCAAACGAGATCTTTACGGAACCATCCTTGGAAGCTCGTACTTATGTTGATCAGCATCGTGACGATTTTTCCCGATTTTTTCGCTGAGGTCTTTGACTTTGGTATGATCCGCCAGGGCCGAAAGAAAGGACTTCTTGAGACGGAAATAGTGGATTTGCGAGCATTCGCTCCCGATGAAAGAAAAACGGTAGATGATCGTTCCTACGGAGGAGGAGAGGGAATGGTACTGAAGCCGGAGTTAATTTTTGAGGCTGTCGAGAAGTGTCAGGAGAAACGGGGTGACAAGGGACGGGTCATTTTACTCTCCCCGCAAGGGCGGCGATTTGATCAAAAGAAGGCAAACGAGTTATCTTTAGTGCCCCATATGATCTTGATTTGCGGTCGTTACGAGGGCGTGGATCAACGGGTGGCCGATTATCTGGCCGACGAGGAGCTTTCGGTGGGTGACTTTGTACTCTCAGGAGGAGAGTTTGCAGCGTGTTCGGTCGTCGATGCGGTGAGTCGCCTGATTCCAGGTGTGGTGGGTAAGGGAAATTCCGTCCTGGAGGAGTCATTTATGGATGACCTTCTCGATTTTCCCCACTATACTCGCCCAGCAGAATTTCGTGGGTGGAAAGTACCTGATATCCTTCTTTCCGGGGATCATGTGCGAATCCAGAGATGGAGGCGTCAAAAGGCAGTGGAACGAACGCAACAAAAGAGGCCGGATCTTCTGAAAGAAGAGAGTTGCTTGGAAGATCGAGTGGCATTAAAGAGAACTGAGGTCTGATATGGATTTAGTCGATAAAGTTGAACAAAAGTATATGGACCGGGAAACGTCTGAATTCAGATCCGGAGACACGGTTCGGGTCAATGTGAAAATCAGAGAGGGAGACAAGTCCCGGATTCAGGTCTTCGAAGGAGTGGTCATTGCCATCAAGAGGAACGGGTTGAGTTCCACCTTCACGGTCCGTAAGGTTTCGGTGGGTTACGGGGTTGAGCGGATTTTTCCTCTTTACTCCCCAACGATCCAGACGATCGAAGTGGTCAAAAGAGGACGGGTCAGACGTGCAAAACTCTATTATTTGCGAGAGCGAAAGGGTAAAGCGGCTCGGATCAAAGAACGAAGGCGGTAGTTCAGTGGCTTCCCTGGCATGGTTAACAAAGCCCTGTTCGTCATCTATGTTCTCTACTGCCTTGAAGTAGGGATCTTCCTGCTCGTCTATCCCTGGATGCGTCTCTGGGACCAAAATTTTCTCCTTCAATATTCTGCTTTTCTCAGGGTCGTGCTCCTGAATGATTTTTTCCGAGGTGCCGTCTCGGGACTTGGTATTGCAAACCTTATCTTAGGGGCCTGGGAAGTTGCCCATTTTCAACGATATTTTAGGAAAGTATAACCTCCAATCTCCCATACTCTATGGCATCTCCAACCGCCGTGCCTTTCCCAACTTGGAGCCGCTGAGTTATCTGGAGCTGCTCTTTCAGACACCTGCAGACATCGTACAGTGGCGTGAGAAGGATTTGTCGGCTGAACAGAACCGTAGCTTCGTTCAGTGTGGGGTGCGGTTGGCGAGTGAAACGGGCAAGCTGTTTCTAGTGAATTCCTTGCTTGAAATGGCACTTGAAGAGAGGGCTGACGGTGCTCACCTCACTTCCAGCCAGGACGTTGACGAGGCCAGACGGGTCAGAGACCGTTTCGGAGCCAGGCAGTCCCTATTGGGGAAGTCCGTCCACACACTGTCAGAGGCAGTCAGGGCTGAGGCGGAAGGAGTGGACTACCTCTTGCTGGGACCGATCTTTGATCCCCTCTCCAAGCGATCGGATGGTTTGCCTCTGGGCTGCTCAGCCCTCCAAGAAGCCGTGCAGACCTTGTCGATCCCGGTGATCGCCATAGGAGGCATCGACGAGTCCAATTTCGAGGAAGTTTTCAAGACCGGAGCCGGCGGAGCTGCCGGAATCACCTGGGTGCAGAGGGAGGTGGAACGGCTTCTGTAGAAGCCCGCTGACCTCCCGGTCAGCGGAAATTCCAAATTCCAAATCCTAAATCCTAAACAAATTCCAAATTCAAAACCTCTGAGCCTGGACTGTCTTAAACCGAATTTGTTTGTGATTTGGAGCTTAGAATTTGTGGTTTGTTTGTGATTTGGATTTTGGGATTTGGAATTTCCGGCCTCCGGCCGGTGCTTCACCATCTTAAGAGGAGGAGCTCAGAACTGAAGCCAGGACCAAAAGCGGCACACAGCCCCAAGTCGGATTTCTCCGGAGAACTTTCCCTCATCAGATGATCCAGGATGAACAGAATGGTTGGGCTGGACATGTTCCCGTAGTTTTCCAGAACGAAACGACTGGAGT
>JAZFTY010000491.1:0-4527 GCA_036446935.1 Acidobacteriota bacterium
TTGTCGCTCCTCCTCCACGATGTCACTGACATCGCGTCGTCGTCGCTTCGCGAACTCGACGCCGTCGCGCTCGCCACAAACACCACGATATCTATGAAACGAGGCACTAAGGAGGCCGACGGAGCGCAACGCGGTCAGGCCGGATCATTGCGCCGATGCAGTAGAGGGGGTGTGAGAAATGCGGGCTGAGGCTGAGAATTCTTTAGTGGGTGCTCTCGTTGTCACGCATGGCCAGTTGGGGCAGGAGCTGGTCTCTGCTGCCCAGGCCATTGTGGGTGAAATCTCCTATATTGCGGCGGTTTCGATCGGTTGGAATGATGATGTTGACGAATCCAAAAAGAAGATTGAGCAAGCTGTCGCAGAGGTGGATCAGGGGAAGGGTGTCATCATTCTTACAGACATGTTTGGAGGCACTCCTTCGAATCTCTCCCTTCCATTGCTCAAGAGGAATGAAGTGGACATTGTCACGGGCGTTAACCTGCCCATGGTGATCAAGGTGGCAAATCAACCCGGCACTGACTCGCTTTCGGAATTGGTCACCAAAGTGAAGAATCAGGGGCAAAGCCATATCTCGATCGCCAGTGAGCTTTTGGGAGAATGATTCGAAAAACTCTTCGTATCAAGAGCGAACTGGGCCTGCATGCCCGTGCCGCTGCCAAGTTGGTGAAACTGACGTCCCAATTCGAGTCGGACATCAAGTTGTCCCGGACCCATGTCGACGAGCAGGTTGACGCGAAGAGTATCTTGGGAATCCTGCTCATGGCCGCCGCCCAGGGGACGGAAATTGAAGTGATGATCGATGGAAAAGACGAGGAAGTGGCCATGGAAGCGGTGGTGCAATTGGTGAATGACCGATTCGGTGAAGAGAAATGACCCAATCTAAGCGGGATCTTTCGCCTCAAGAGCTCTCCGGTGTTGGGCTTTCCCCCGGAGTTTCGATTGGCACTGCCTATGAAGTCGAGCCGCAGATCGTGGCTTTGTATCCGATTCGCATTGCTTCCGATGAAGTGACCAGAGAGTTGAAGAGACTTCGTGCCGCTCTCAAGGAATCACGCCTACAGCTGGAGAAGGCACGGAGAAAACTTGAAGCGGAACTGGGCAAGGAGCACTCCCATATCATCGATGCCCATCTGCTGATTCTGGAAGATCCTCTCTTACTGGAAGAAATCGAAAGGAAAATTCAGGAGGAGCTGCAAAGTCCGGAGCGGGCCGTTCGAGAAGCCGCTGAGAATTGGATTTCCGCCTATCGTTCCCTGGAAGACCCATTTTTCCGGGAGCGGGGTTCCGATGTGGAAGAGGTGGTACAACGCCTGATTTTCAACCTCATGGAACTCGATTCGCAGGGTCACGAAGGTTTGCCCGAGGATCTGATTCTGGTGGTCTCTGAGGCCAGTCTTTTTCTTCTCGTTGAGTATCCTCTGGATCGGGTCAAAGGGCTAGTGGTGAAGAGGGGAGGGACCACTTCACACGGCATCATTATTGCCCGTTCCTATCGAATTCCCGTGGTGGCTGGAATTCAGAACTTGAAGGAAGTGATCCGCACGGGAGACACGCTTATTGTGGATGGAACCTCAGGAATGGTCCGAGTCCGACCCTCTGAACGGGAAATCAGGAACTACCAGGCTCGAGTTCGGAAGGAACAGAAAATTCAACAGGAGCTGGTGGGAGACACCTCCCCCTGTTTGACTTCGGATGGCCAGAGAATTTACTTGTATGCCAACGTCGAGATCGATAGTGAGGTTCTCCTTGGACTCAAGCTGGGGGGTGGAGGGATCGGGTTGTTTCGCACAGAATACGTCTACATGCAGGACAAGCAAAAGCCTGTCAGTGAAGAGCAACAGTTCAAGATCTATAAGCATCTGGCCACGGTGGTGGCTGGTCGTCCCGCCCACATTCGAACCCTGGACTTCGGAGGCGAAAGACATCCCTATTTTTCCCCGATCCTGGGAGAGACCGACACCGCGCTGGGTTTGCGGGGAATTCGTCTCAGCCTGCGCTACCCGGACATCTATCGGGAGCAAATCCGGGCCATCTTGAGAGGCAGTGCCTACGGCAATCTGAAGATTGTCCTCCCCATGGTTTCCGATGTCGATGAAGTGGTCCAGGCCAGACGACTCATTCAAGCGGCGAAGGAGGAACTTCTCGAAGAAGGAGTTGCCTTCAATGAGGAAATTGAAGTCGGTATCATGGTGGAGGTTCCGGCGGCCGTCATCATGTTGGAATCGCTTTGTCCCCATGTCGACTTTTTGGCAGTCGGTACCAACGATCTGGTCCAGTATACGCTGGCGGCCAGCAGAACGGACGATCGTATTGCCAACCTGTTTAAGCCGTTGCATCCTGCTGTTTTGAAGAGTCTTTATCGAGTCGCCCAGGTGGCGGCAGCAGAGGGGGTGCTGACTTTGATTTGTGGTGAAGTCGCTTCCCATCCTGTTTACGCCCGCCTTCTGATCGGAATGGGCTTCCGGCATTTATCCATGAGCCCGTTTGCCATTCCCGAGGTCAAGGGCAGGCTGCGAGAGATCTCCTGTCTCGAGGCAGCCGAGATGGTGGAAGAGTTACTCAGACAAGCCACCCTGGAAGAGGTGGAAGACTATGTCCATGAGTTCATGAAGAGACAGAAGGCAGAAGTTACAAATTAGAAGCTAGAAAGCAGACGATAGCGCGCTGCGCGCGCGTTCCAGGTTCCAGGTTCCAAGTTTCAGGTTTCGGATTTTAAATTTCGGCTTGTAAATGATTTCAGCAAATCAGCTCACCATTTTACGTATGGCCTTTGTGCCACTCCTGGTCTTGCTGGTGGTGTACGACTACGTAATCGGCGCTCTGGCTGTTTTCCTGTTGGCCGGCGCAACGGATTTATTGGATGGCTACATTGCTCGGAAATTCGGCCAGAACACTGCCATTGGTGCTTTTTTGGATCCGATTGCCGACAAGTTATTACTGGTCAGTTGCTTCATCCTGCTCTCACGCAACGTTGTTGAACTGAATGTGAACATTCCCCTCTGGTTGACGATTACCGTGATCGGCCGCGACATCCTGCTGGTGGTGAGCGTCGTCATCATTAACCTGACCATGGGAAGGCACCTGTTTTCTCCCTCCATCTATGGAAAGGCGACGACGTTTTTTCAACTCTTGACCGTGTTCCTGGTGCTGGTGGTCAATGCTCTGAACATCGACATGCCTCTTTGGGGCGCTGTTTTCTATGTGACGGCCGCCTTAACCGTCATCTCCGGGCTGCATTATATGGGCCGGGGGATGAAGCTCTTTGAGTATAATCAGAAAGAGGTTTGAGGAGTGGCCGAATTCAGGACCCTGAAAATTGAGATCGAAGATCGGATTGCGTTGGTCACGCTCAATCAGCCTGAGGTCCTGAATGCTCTGAACCAGGCCGCCCTGGAGGATCTGGAGGCGGTCTTTCTGGAGAGACTGGCACAGGATGATGTGGGTGCGGTCATCCTGACCGGCGCAGGGGAGAAGGCTTTCGTAGCGGGCGCGGATATCAAGGAACTGGCTGCACTGGATCCTCTGGAGGCCAGAGCAAAGTCCCGCCAGGGACATAGGCTCTTGGAGAGAATTGAGGGCTTTTCAAAGCCAGTGATTGCCGCCATCAATGGTTTCTGTCTGGGAGGCGGCTGTGAGCTGGCCTTAGCCTGTCACATCCGCATCGCTGTTGAGAGTGCTCAAATCGGCCTGCCGGAGGTCAAGTTAGGACTCATGCCCGGCTACGGCGGAACTCAGCGATTGCCCCGCTTGGTGGGTAAGGGAAAGGCCATGGAGATGATCCTTTCCGGAGAGAGAATGGGCGCTCAGGAGGCCCACAGGGTCGGGCTGGTGAATGAGGTGGTCTCCCGGGAAGATTTGATCCCCAGGTGTCGGGAACTGGCGGCCGGGATACTGGCTAACGGCCCACTGGCGGTACGATATTGCATCGAGGCTGTGAACAGCGGGCTGGACATGCCTCTGCAGGAAGCGACACGGTTGGAAGCCTCCTTGTTTGGCCTTTGCTGTGCCACGGAAGACATGAAAGAGGGAACTCAAGCTTTTATAGACAAGAGGAAGCCGCAATTCAAGGGAAGGTAAAAGGTTCGCAGACGTGAAAGAGTTTGTTGGGAAAACACAATCCCAGGGAGTCAAAATTGGTGTTGTGGTTAGCCGCTTCAATGAGATGATTACGGAGGGGTTGCTGGCGGGAGCCTTGAGTACCCTGAAAGAAGCGGGAATCGCCGATGAAGCGATCACTCTGGTACGGGTACCGGGAAGTTTTGAAATTCCACTGGCGGCCCAGCGACTGGCCCAAACGGGAACATTCGAGGCAATCGTTTGTCTCGGGGCCGTGATTCGGGGAGAGACGCCCCACTTCGATTACATTTGCTTGCAGGCCAGCAACGGACTTCGCGAAGTCGCTCTGAAATACGATCTTCCCGTGACCTTTGGCATCATCACGGCCGATACCGTGGAACAGGCCCTGGCTCGAGCCGGTGAAGAGAGAAATAAGGGAAGTGAAGCCGCCACCAGTGCCGTTGAAATGGC
>JAZFTY010000492.1:0-9126 GCA_036446935.1 Acidobacteriota bacterium
TTCCTCTCCGGGGAGCCTCTTCCCTGGAATCCGACCCCAAGGATCACTGCGGTTGAGGTAAAAAACGAGGAGAGTCCCGATCGTCATAATGAGTACGACTGCTATACCTTTGAGCACTGGCTTGATCATTATTTTTTCTCCCTCACCGTGCGATGCAATGGCTCCCAATACTAAATCTTGAGATGCCGTGAAAGCAATCAAAATTGCCCTCTATATTGCCTGGAGTGAGTTGGAGTTGGTTGCTCGCGGGCACACTTCAGGCGGCTCATCCACCGCAGGTCGTGGAAGCTAGGGTCGTCGCGGAATCCGCATCATCAGGTCAGACCTTTGCTGGGTCAGTGATTGGGGAAACATTGCTCCGATTTCAGCAGCACCAGTTGGTCCCATGAGCAATTTTAGGGCTGCTTTCTTCTCAAGGGTTAGTTCTTCTTCCTAAATGGAATAGTGAACAGAAATGAAAAAGAAGGAAAAGCATGAAAGAATCAATTTACTGTTCATTTTCTACATCAAGAGTTGGTAAACTCGGTTATGGCCAATCTGCTCCCCTTCTTCCTGAAGCCCCGAACGCCAAGCCTCCGAGCAAACCTATGAGCACGACCGAAAAACGCTCTCAAGGCATCGTGGCAAGCGAACCTCAGGGCCTGACTGCCGCATACGCCGATTTCGAAAAAGCCTACCCCGACTACGGATCTACTCAGGCGCTGGATGAAATGCGTGCAGCTGAGTACGCGCGCCTCGACCAAAAGGGCCTCGTCTACCTCGACTACACGGGCGGAGGGCTGTACGCTGACTCACAGATACGCCAGCACATGGCGTTGCTGAGGGATGGCGTTTTCGGAAACCCCCATTCGACCAACGCCCCTTCGGAGGCCGCGACGCTTTGGGTCGACCGGGTACGCGCCTACGTTCTCGAATTCTTCAGCGCCTCGCCGGATGAGTACGTCGCCATATTCACCTCGAACGCTACGGCCGCCATCAAGCTCGTCGGCGAGTCGTATCCGTTCGGTCCGGGCGACCGCTACCTGTTGACCTTTGACAACCATAACTCCGTGAATGGCATCAGGGAGTTCGCCCGCCTAAAGGGCGCTGCGATCACATACGTTTCGGTCATACCGCCTGAGTTGCGTGTCGACGAGCGCAGCTTGCGAAGGCAGCTGGACATGCCCGGTGCCAGGAACCTATTTGCCTACCCGGCGCAGTCCAACTTATCCGGCGTTCAATTCTCGCTGGAATGGATCGCAGAGGCGCAGTCCAAGGGCTGGGATGTGCTGCTGGACTGCGCTGCATTTGTCCCCACTAATCGCCTTGACCTGAGCCGCTGGCGCCCCGATTTCGTGGCGATGTCCTTTTACAAAGTCTTCGGCTACCCCACCGGCGTTGGGTGCCTGCTGGCTCGGAAGTCGGCGCTGGCAAGGCTATCCAGACCGTGGTTCGCCGGGGGCACCATCACCATCGCCTCCGTGCAGGCAGACGATCATCACCTGGCAGAGGGCGAAGCGGCATTCGAAGAGGGCACGATCAATTACCTCTCGCTGCCTGCGGTGGAGTTCGGCCTCAGACACATGGCCTCAATCGGAATCGAAACCATACACAGGCGTGTAGGCTGCTTGACTAGCTGGTTGATAGGTGAACTGAAGGTCCTCCGCCATTCCACTGGGGCACCCCTGGTTCGGATCTACGGTCCAACGGATATGCGTATGCGAGGCGGCAACCTGGCCTTTAACTTCTACGACCCCGACTGCAAACTCGTCG
Organism: Acidobacteriota bacterium; assembly: GCA_036446935.1. GTDB lineage: Bacteria > Acidobacteriota > UBA6911 > RPQK01 > JADFOI01 > JADFOI01. Next base: position 1,753 of record JAZFTY010000492.1, read on the forward strand.
ACCACCGGCGCGTCGAGAAGCGTGCCAACCAGTCCAGAATCTGCCTGCGTACCGGCTGCTTCTGCAACCCGGGAGCGAGCGAGGTCGCCCATGGCCTCAGCAAGGAGGAGATGGCCGAAGCCTTCAAGGACGACGAGCGTATGACGGTGGATCAGTTTCTGAGCATCCTCGAGCAAAAGGACGGGCGCAGCGCCGGAGCCGTCCGAGTTTCCCTGGGACTGGCCAGCAACTTTGCAGATGTCTACAGCTTTGCTCAGTTTGCACGGAGCCTACTGGACATCTCGGCGAAAGAGATCTGAGTACTCTTCTTAGGCAGAAACTTCTGGGCAAGTGGGGACAGAAGTTTTTCCCGGTGCCCGACCCGTCCCGCGCAATAGATGTCCAGATCGGAACTTGTCAGATCGTCGGAGCGGATCCCGGAGGCGATTTTCTGGTCAAGAGCGGTGCGAGCGCCCGGTTCGTTTTGAGAAGTTCCGATACCCGTCGGTGAAAGGTGATCTTGCTCAAGCGGCCGCAGGTCGTTTCGAGAGGTTCTTGAGGTGCCTGAAATGGGCGGCGAGAGAGGCGCGGAACATCGGAAACTCGAGATACGGAACGCCGTGCTCTTTGGCGTAGTCCATGACGATGGGCCGTATCAACGGGTAATGGAAACTGGTCATGGTCGGAAAAATGTGGTGCTCAATCTGCTGGTTGAGCCCACCGACGAGCCAGACCATGAAGGCGTTCGTCTTGAAGTTGGCGGTCGTCAACAGCTGGTGGAGCGCCCAGTCCAGCTCCAATTTGTCCTGCTCGGGATAGAACTCCTGGCAATCGGCGACGTGCGCCACTTCAAAGATCAACACCATGCTGAGGCTGAACAGAAGCCAGTGAGAGAGGTAGAAGGCGGCAGTCCATGCCCAGCTTTGGAAGACCAAATAGGGCACCAGGATAAACAGCATGATGTGGCTGGCGCGCGACGCTAAGATTTCCACGAAGAGCATGAAGCGGCGCTTGCGGCGCAGCTTGTACTTGTTGTTCGCGAAGATATTCATGTCTTCGTACCACACCCAGATCAAGGCCTTCGTGCAGTAGAGCGGCGCGGCGTACAGGTGCTGGAACCGGTGGTACCACCGGTACTCATCACTCGGTGAGAATCTGAAAATCCCGTTGGTCTGGATATCCGGGTCCTGCCCGGGAATATTTGTATGCCCGTGGTGGGAAACAACGTGGTCGTGGTACCAGACGATCGTTGAACCCCCTATGAATGTGAGCGTCAGGTTGGCGATGTTGTTGAGAACCTTGCTACCGGAGAAGGCTCGGTGACTGGCATCGTGCATGACCCCGAGTCCCATGGCCAGAGTGAACACCACCAGGACCAAGGTCAGGGGAACGGCGACCCAGAACGACTCCGGCCCGTAGATCATGATGGCGGAATAAACCAGGATCCAGCTGATGGCGATGAACATGGCCTTGCCCCACATTCTCCAGGATCCCTTGAGTTGAAGATTGTTTTCTTCGAGGCAGGCGTGGATCCGGTCACGGAGTTCTTTGAAGCTGAAGTCGGCCCCAACTTGCTGTTCGGACGTCGAAGGCAATGTTGTTCCGATCATGGGTCCCCCGGAAAAGTGTGTATCTACAGGCCAAGAACCGCACACCATGGTACGGCCCTAGGCTGACTGTCTCTCTCTATCGCCAGGACTATCGGGCAGGGGTCAGGCGAGTAGTGCCGGCTGGGTTCCCGGTCGATAATCATGCTGATACTCTGGATCTCTCCGATTTTACCTAAGGCTTCCCTGGAGGCCTCTTGGCTCGCGTCGTAGCAAAGGTTTCCGACATAGATTTTCGATTTACTCACGGCGACCTCCAACCAAACAATACCAAAGACGGAGGTCTCGGATCAGAACCGCTGCAACCCATGCAGCTCGAAAATCGCTGACGGACACTCCTAAAGATCGTGCACTATGTCCCAAGACGGGCAAAAAAGCAATCCATGACCCAGCCACTTAATGAGGTTCATTGAGGGCTGGGTTCATTGGGGACAGAAGTGTTTTCAATAGAGGAGCCAGAGACGCCCGAGAGGGCCTATCCAGATTTTGTTTCAGCAAGGGCTAATGCCTTCAAGTCAGGATGGGGACGATCTGGAACACCTGATCAACTCTCGAGGTAGTATCCCTCACGGCAACGGACGGTCAGTCCGTTTCTTGTTGTCAGCCTGATCGTTCGAAAGGCTTGTTTGGAACCCTCTTGGTTCGGGGTGAATCCGATGCTGTATTGATGCCGAAGCTCTTCCTCAATCTTCTGGAAAATCTCTTCCAGCGACTGCTCAGCAGTCACCTCGAACATGCTGCCGCCGGTCTCGCGCGCCAGGCGCTCCAGGATTTTTTTCCCGTCAGGGAGCTGAGGCCTTCCGGAATTTCCACCCCTTCCACCGCCCGATCCTCTCCTGCCGCCCCTTCCCCCACCTCCTGCACCACCTCGACGTCCCATGTTCATGTCGGGATCGTAGTAGCGCACGGTGTAGATAATGGAATCGTTGCGTTGGGCCGTCTCAATGGCCAGGTCCAGGTCCACGAGGCTCCCGAAGTCGACTCCGTCGGAGATGACAATCATGGCTTTGCGCCCGGATTCCCACTTCAGAATCTCATCTGCTGCCAGGAAGACGGAATCGTAGAGCACTGTTCCCACCCCCGGCCGTCCTTCCCTTGTGGGGACGTGAAGGCTCTCCAATGCGGCTAGAAGTTGCTCTTGCGAGTTGGTCAAATTTTCCAGTAGTTGAGCCTCGACATCGAAGGACATCACAAAAGCCAGATCGCTCTCAGGCCGCAAAATGTCTTCAAGAAACTGATAGCTGGCCTGCCGTTCTTCCTCCAGAATGCGGCTCTGGCTCATACTGGTATCCACCAGCAATCCTATTGTCAGGGGCAGATCGGTCTCACTCGAGAAATACTCGATTTCATGGGGTTGACCCTCTTCCTGGAGGATAAAGTCTTCTTTGGCGAGGCTGTCGACCAAACGACCTTGTTCATCCCGCACTGTGGCCAGGATGTTCACCATATCGACCTCTACCCTGAAAGAAGGCGTTTCCTGAGGCCAGGCCAAAGGAAAAATCCCAAGAAGAACGGCCGACCCTAGAATCATTGACTGTATCGACAAGGTCCGGGTTTTCATATTTGAGGCTCTTTGGAGTGCAGGTGAAGGGCAATTTCCATCGTCTTGTCTCTCCTCCCCTGATCAGCAGGAGTTGCTTTGAGTGGCCCTCGATTCTCCATCACATTCTTAAAGAGTGAAGGCCCTGCCTTCTGCACCTCACATCTTACAGTCTATGACGCTCAGTGTGGGTCAAGAGTTGTAATCTCTTGTAAACATCTGTAAAGGGCGTGGGATCTGTTTCGGCTGGAATGGGTTTGCCGCGGCCACACTTCAGGTACAACCCGCTGAAGCTATTCGCTCTTGGCTCTTTAGGGTCGTCGCCCATCCTGGCTTTCTTTCTTTGCTTCAGACACCGAAACCAAGTAGTCTTGCCAACAAGCAAGATAACTGTGTCACTTCAACAATGATTCATAGGAGGTAACACAATGAATCGACGTCGATTTGTTCAATCCGGCCTGGCCGCAGCCGTTGTGGCTTCCCTTCCCGCCAAACAAAGCATCGCCGCACTGCTCAACCTGACGACCGAGGTGAGTGCCGATGTTCCGGCGATTAGGGGGGATGGTGCCCAGGTCATTTTGAAACAGTCCGCAGTGCAGGATCTCAGCAACAGTCTGCGCGGCCAGCTCCTACTCAGGGGCGATGAAGGCTATGACAAGCACCGCCGAGTTCTCTATCCGGAGTACGACAAATACCCCGGCTTGATCGTGCGATGTGCCGGATCAGCCGACGTGCGTAACGCCATCAATTTCGCGCGAGCAGACAATCTCCTGGTTGCTGTGAAGTGTGGCGGTCACGGCGCCGCCGGCATGGCCACCTGCGATGGCGGCATGATGATCGATCTGTCACTACTGAGGAACATTCGGGTCGATCCCATTGCTCGCACCGCCGACGTTTCGGGCGGCAGCCTGCTGGGACATATGGATCACGACACGATGGCCTATGGCCTGGCCACCACGGCAGGTACCGTTTCCCATACCGGTGTGGCTGGCTTGACACTCGGCGGTGGATTTGGCCGACTGGCACGACGTTTCGGTCTGGCCCTGGACAATGTTCTGGCGGTCGACATCATCACGGCCGACGGTGAGTTTCGCCGGGCAAACAAGGACGAGAACCCGGACCTCTATTGGGGTGTGCGCGGGGGCGGCGGCAACTTCGGCGTCGTGACGTCATTCAAATTCCGGTTGCATCCGATGCAACGCCAAGTGGTTCGCGCACGATTTACTTTTCCCGGATCCGAGGCCAAAAGCGTTCTTAATTTCTTTGCTGAGTATTCGGAAAACGCGCCGGACAATCTCTACGTCAGCGGCGGCATAGCTGCAAGACCCAACGGTCTCGGTGTCGCCATCAGCATCATCTATTCCGGACCGGTTGTTAAGGCGGTGGACTTCCTGGCTCCGATTCGCAAAGCCGGCACAGTTGCAGCCGAAGATGTGCGGACATTGGATTACGTCTTCGTCCAGAAAATGGGCGACAACACGGATATCCGAAGTGTGGCCGCCTCCAAGTCCGGCTTCATAGAATTCCTTACGCCTCAGCTTGTCGATGCCCTGATCGGTGGAATGGAACCGCATCCTGACCGCAGCCACTCGGTTGCCTTCCAGCAATCTGGAGGTGCCATTGGTCGCATAGCGGCAGACGCCACCGCGTTCCCACACCGGGATTCCAAGAGCAACATGCTTTGCGGCGTACGCTGGCCCTTCGGAGAAGAGGGCGGGGAACATCGGGCCTATGTCGAAGATTATTGGAAAAATATCGAACCCTACACGAAGGGGTTCTATACCAATGATTTGCTCAAAGAATCACAGGGTACGGTGAACCTGAACTACCTTGGCAACTATCGCCGCCTGGTGGAAATCAAGAATAAGTATGACCCGAGTAATTTGTTCCGCCGGAATGCGAACGTGCCACCCTCTGTCTGAGGTACCACAGATCCGAGGAGGGTAAGATGGGTGATTCATTGTCACGTCGCATGTTTCTGCGCACAGCCGCCGCCGCTTCCGGCTCTGTGATCATTGGTTTCGACCCCGGGGCTCGAGCCTGGATCCTGCAGGGGCAGGCCCGACCCAGGGGCCTGGAGGAGTTACCTGCACTGGATGGAACCCTGGCTGCTGACGATGCCACCATCCAGGCTTTTTCCACGGATCACGGCAATTACATCCGCCGCCAGCCGCTGGCCGTCTTGAAGCCAGGCTCGGTCAAAGACATCGTCGAGATGGTGAAATACGCGAACCAGCACAATCTCCAGATCGCCATGCGGGGCTATGGGCATTCCAGATCCGGCGAGACTCTAGTCGAAGCAGGGATCATCATCGACTCACGCACATTGAGAGCCATCGAAGTGAGAAACGACCAGAGTGTGGATGCACAGCCCGGTGCATTTTTGGGAGAGGTCTACGAGGCGGCCTTCGCCAGGAATCTGACCCTGCCGGCGATGCCGCTCTGTTCAGAGCTGTCCGTAGGTGGTGTCCTGAGCGCAGGAGGATGGGGTGGCACCAGCCACCGATTCGGCGCCGCAGTGGACAGCGCCCAAGAACTGGAGGTGGTCACCGGTGAGGGGAATCTCGTGACCTGTTCCGAGAACAGGCAGAGTGAGCTCTTTGAGATGGTGCTGGCGGGAATGGGCCAATGCGCTTTAATCGTCCGGGCCCGCATCAGGCTTGTCGCAAAGCCGAGCCGAGTGGTCCGTTGGAGCCTTCTCTATGACGAATTGGAGGAGTTCCTCTCCGACCAGGAGCAGCTGGCCCTGGAAGGCCGCTTTCATAGCCAGATTGGTCGAGTGTCGAAAAATGAGGACGGCAGCTGGAGCTTCCAAATCCAGGTGGGGGTCTTCCATGCCGAAGGGAAAGAGCCGGACCTGGCAGCACTCGAGGTGGGGTTGAAATTTAGGTCCTCCTCGGACAAGACCCGTATCTCCTATCGGGATTATGTCAACCCTGAGACAGACAGAGCCGCAACCTGGCCGGCGACGCGGTTGGGACGCCAACTCGGGGACTTGATTGTGTTCGTACCCGGCCCGGAAGCTCGGGACGTAACCAGGGAAATCCTGTCGGAGATGTCGAAGTCCGCTTATGGACCCGCGAGTTTCACTTTCCCGGTGCACAACCTGGCTCACTTCCGCCGTCCACTCTTCAAGGTCCCGACGGGGAAAGTGGCCTTCTCACTGTGGCTCTTCCCGCGCACGGTCCCGGCAGGAGACGCTTCGGCTCATGCCGCTCTGATGGCTGAATCTCGGAGACTCTTCGAAAAGATGCGCTCAGTGGGAGGAAAGTGCTACATCGCCCATTCGGCGGTTCCCTTTCCGCCAAGCGGGTGGGAGGATCACTTCGGGCCCGATACCTGGAAACGCCTTGCCGCCGCCAAGAGAAAGTTCGATCCTAACTATGTACTGACACCGGGTCCGGGAATCTTTGCCCCGCCTTCTAGCGGCTAGCGAAGCGCGTCGCGCTGTGATCAGCGGGAGTCCACCCGAAAATACCAGTTTTGCGCTCTCTCCTCTGGTGTTCTCTCCTTGAGACGAGGACTCATCTGCTCCCTCGCTATTTGAATCTCATTGACGAGTGCCGGATCTTCTATCCGGGTGGCACGTACTTTGTAGATCTTATTCTCCACCTTGAGCCTCAGGTTCGGATCTTCGAGTAGAAACTGGGTCCAGCGGTTTTCGGGGCTAATAGAGTTAAGATAAAGGACCCCTTTGTGTTGGTAAGCCCGTATGTACAGGGAATAGGGATCGGAGGGTCGTACCTCCAGGATGACCCGGGTGGACGGCTCCATGAAGCTCCAGTCCTCAATCCGCTCGGTGGCTTCCTCTCCTGTGATCCGTTTGCCAGGAAGTTGAGCCCAAGGGTCAGTGCGGTTGAGGTAAACAACGAGGAGCGTCATCACGATCAGGGCCAGAACCACCGCTATTCCTTGAAGGATTCTCTCAATCATCTTCTCCTGGAGTATACTGGAATCCCCTAGTCAAGATATTCATGAAAACGCAGGAAGATATATGCCATGGGGCTGGTGGGAGGCCTCACGACACTAGCCCGCAGAGGAGCACTCGTCTTGACCTCGCTCCATTGAGTCCCTATCTTAAGAGCGCTTGAGGAGCTTGAAGCAACACGTGAGATTGAACATTCTAACGGCCATTTGGTTGATAGCGCTGGTTCCGGCCGGTTTGATAGCCGCCCCTCGCTCGATAGTGGCTCAACAGACCGAGCTGGCACCGGTGCTGGACGGTCGCGTCGACGAGGAGCAGTGGAA
>JAZFTY010000493.1:0-5763 GCA_036446935.1 Acidobacteriota bacterium
CCAGTGGGGAACAAGCCACGCCAGCTCCATCCGGTAACCGAGGAACCGCTGAAATAACGCTCGGTGCGACCCAGGTTTCCATCAACTACGGGCGCCCCGTACTCCAGGGTAGGGATATGCTGTCCCAACTGCAGGATGGCCAAATATGGAGACTGGGGATGAACGACGCCACCACCGTTGAAACCAACACCGACCTCACATTTGGCGACACGGTCATTCAAGCAGGAAGGTATTCCATTTGGGCCCAGAAGGTCAGCTCAGAGGACTGGCGCCTCATTTTCAACTCGGATCCTGACCTTGGGGGACTCGATCACAATCCGGCAGGCGACATCGCCGAGACCCCCTTCGAGCATTCTGAACTGGCCGAAAGTGTGGAGCAATTTACCATCGAGTTGAACCTCGTTGACGACGAGAGTGCTGAGGTCCTGATGAGTTGGGCAACTCTTCAACTGAGAGCGACCTTCAACGTCAGCGAGTAGAAAACAGGAAGACCTGCGGTTATGAAGAAGGCATTGCTGGTCACGGCTTCAATTTTCCTGGCAGTGGGCATCATGTTCTACGTGCTGATCAACAATTCGGATCGTCCGAACCACATTCATTTCAGTACCCGGGGAGGGGTCCTCAAGAACGTGGTTTACTACTCGGCCAATCCTCCGGAAACCCCTGCCCAACACGATTGTGACGGCCAGTTCACCGAAATGCGCGACGACTTGTATCCGACCCACCAGCAACTGTGGCAGGAGAAGTACGGGAGGTAGGAGAAGAGACAGACAACAGACAACAGACCGCAGACCGCAGACCAGAAGACACTGACAGCTGACCGTTGACCATACGAAAGCACGATCGCACGAATGCGCAGGTTGTGCGTTATTCCAGGGCGGCTAACCGTTTCTCAAACTCCGGCTTCAACCGTTCGTGCTCTTTGATGAGTTTCTCCAATTCCTCAAAGAGATTCTGAATCTTTGGCTTGAGTACACCACCGCGCTGCACCAGTCTGGCGATCGCCTCCCGCTCGCCTTCGATCGCCGCCTCACACAGCAAAGCTTCGACCTGTTTCGCCTCCTCTTCGCGGGCGGCCACCTCCTTCTCGACCCCCTCGATCCGAGTTTTGAGGGGCTTTAGACGCTTGGATCGCTCCGCAATAACCTGTGCTCGCAGGCGACGCAGTTTTTTACGATTTTTTCCCCGCTCCGGAGTCCGTTTGGCCACCTGGGTCTGATCCTTCTGCTCTTCCTTCCAGCCCACCTGCTCCAGAAAATCCTGGTAGCCGCCCTCAAACACACAGATCTTCCCGTCGTCGAAAACCACGAGCCGGTTGGCCACCCGGCGTAAAATCAGCTCACTGTGAGTGACCAACACGACCGCTCCTTCGAAGACCTCCAGTGCATGCATGAGGCCCTCGGTCGACTGCATGTCCAGGTGATTGGTGGGCTCGTCCAGAATCAACAAATTGGCAGGGCTCACCAGGAGCTTACCCAGCAGGACACGACTCTTCTCGCCACCGGAGAGGACCTGTACTTTCTTGAGGGCATCGTTACCCGGGAACATCATGAGACCGCAAATCCTGCGTGCGGCCCCGCGGCTATGGTCGGGATGGGCCGATTGGATCTCTTCCTCTATGGTCTTTTCGGGATCCAGGCGCTCTACATTATTCTGACCGAAGTAGGCCACCTGAGCCTTGGGATGCAGCTGAATCTTGCCGGTGACCGGCTGAAGGACATGGGCGAACAACGACAAGAGTGTCGTCTTTCCTCGACCATTGGGACCGATTACCGCGATCCGATCCTTTGCGCCCATCCGAATCCCCAGTTCCTCGATCAGGGTCGGCCCATCGGGGTAGTGAAAGGAAAGTCCCTCCACATCCATGATCTTCTTGGCCGCAAACGGAGCGGCATGGAAGCGGAAGCTCAGATCATGGATCTCGTCGAGACGCTCCAGAGTCGCCACCTTCTCCAGCCTCTTAACACGCGATTGCACCGCCCTGGCCTTGGTGGCCTTGGCCCGAAACCGCTGGATGAACCGCTCCTGCTGACGACGATCCCGTTCCTGATTCAGTCGCGTCTTTTCATGGATCTCCTCTTGCTGGTCAATCTGCGCGAAGACCTTGTGGGTCGTACCTTCCACCTTGCGCAACTTGCAACGATGAATCGCCATGGTATGGGTCGTCACCTGGTCCATGAACTCCCGATAGTGGGTGATAAGAATCATCTCGCCACGCCAGGCACAAAGAAAACGCTTCAACCAGCGCATGGAGACAATGTCCAGGTAATTGGTGGGCTCGTCCAACAGCAACAGGTTGGGCTCGGAAACCAGCACCTTGGCCAGGTTGAGCCGCACCTGAAAGCCGCCTGACAGCTTTTCTGGGGAGCGCTGCAGCAACTCGCCCTCGAATCCCAGCCCGTGCAGCGCGGCTTCCGCCCGGTAAGTGAGGTCGGTGCCGTCATCCGACCCGGGGAGTGCGCTGCAAGCCTCGGCCAGAACGCTATCCTGGCTGAACTCGAGATGCTGGGACAGGTGACCGATCCGGTAATGTTTGGGCACCACGATCTCCCCGCCATCTGGCCTCTCGGTTCCGAGAAGGAGCCTAAACAGCGTGGTCTTGCCGTGGCCATTGCGGCCGATAAGTCCGAGCCGCTCGCCTGGATTCATCAGAAAGTTGATGTCATCCAGCAATAGGTTGGAACCGTAGGACTTGGAAAGATTGAGAACTCGGATCATGGAAGGTAAAAATTTCGCTGTATCATCTGATCTTCTTCTAACGCTCTCTTCATGCCACCACAGGGCAAAGCATTAGATGCCACCACCCCGTAAAGGTTACACTGTAACAAGGGCTATCTACCATAGCGGAGAAAGTGGCGGCAGGTAAAATGAGCAGTAAGCAGAGTCGAGAAGATCAGCCTGAATCGAAACAGAACAGTAAACTCGTCATTGGCTGGCGTGAGACGATTTCCATCCCGGAATGGGGCATCACCGAGCTTCGCGCAAAAATGGACACCGGTGCCAGGAGTAGCGCCATCGATGTTGCCAGTTCCGAAATATTGCCGGAAGGCCGGGTCCGCTTTGAAGTGGTTCTGGACCGAAAGAAAAGGGACCGGAAGCGGATCATTGAAGCCTCGATTAGCAGAAGGACGGCCATCCGGTCCAGCACGGGGGAGACTCGGAATCGATTGATGGTGCTGGTCCAGGTGAAAATTGGACCGATCGTGAAACCTGTCGAATTCAGTTTGGTGTGCAGAGAGAACATGCTGTGTCGGGCCCTCCTGGGTCGAAGGGCCCTGGAGGGTGACTTCCTTATTGATGCCACCCAAAAATATTCTTTGAACAGTTGATCGCGGAAAATTTTTAAGATGAAAATTGCCATCCTTTCCCGAAATCCCAAAGCCTATAGCACCCGTCGACTCTGTGAAGCTGCCACCGGACGCGGGCACCAGGTGGAGGTCCTCAACACCCTTGAACTGGGCATTCACGTTGAACAGGCCCAGCCATCGCTGACCCACGGAACCCACCCGTGCGAGCCTTTCCAAGCCGTTATCCCTCGAATCGGGGCATCGATTACTTTCTTTGGAACCGCTGTGGTGAGGCAGTTTGAGCAGATGGGTGTTTTTCCTCTCAATTCTTCCCAGGCCATTGCTGTAGCCCGGGATAAGCTGCGCTGCCTTCAGATCTTGAGTCGACATGACATCGGGATTCCTCCCTCGGCTTTTGTGCGCAGCAAGAATGACGTTCTTCCCGCAATCGAAAGAGTGGGTGGAACTCCCGTCATCATCAAACTTCTTGAAGGTACACAGGGAATCGGGGTCATCCTGGCTGAGGATATCAAAACCGCAGAGGCGATTATCGAGACTCTCCAGAGCACCAATCAGAACGTCCTTATCCAGAAATTCGTTGCAGAGAGCAAGGGACGCGACATTCGGGCTTTCGTGGTGGGGGATCGTGTCGTTTGCGCCATGAGGCGACAGGCTGCAGGACAGGAGTTCAGAAGCAATGTGCACAGAGGGGGATCCGTACAGGCGGTCCAGCTGGATGAAGTCTACGAGCGTACGGCGGTCAGAGCAGCCCAGATTATCGGCTTGCACGTTGCCGGCGTGGATATGCTGGAAGGCAAGGACGGGCCTCAGATCATGGAAGTCAATTCCTCCCCCGGCCTGCAGGGCATCGAAAAGGCCTCAAAGATGGACGTGGCAAGCGCCATCATCGAGCATCTAGAGGATCAGGTGATTTTTGAGGAAATTGACATCAGGCAACGGCTGACACTGGCTCGCGGTTTTCAAATAGCGGAGATAACGGTAGGAAACGATTCCGAAATTGCCAATAAAACCCTGGTAGACACCGGATTGCGGGCTCGCGACATTCTGGTACTGAGCATCCACCGGAATACCCTCATCATCCCCAATCCGAAGGGCGACTTCGAAGTTCTTCCCGGTGATCTCCTCCTCTGTTATGGCAAGCAGATCGCCATGAAATCGTTTCTGCTGGCCGGAGCGCAGCAGGACGAACCCCAGCTGCGCCAGGGTTAGTCTTGCCGTGCGTTCGTGCGGTCGGATTTGCTCCCAATTGTGTGCTTTTGCAAGCGGTGGGAGATATCGTAGGGGTCAGCCAGTGGCTGACCCGAACGGAACGAGCAGCACAATTTACGAGTGTGGCTTCGGTTTAAATCAGGGTTCCGTTGAAAGCTCAGCATCCAGGTCTCGAGCCGCTTGACTCATCGGGGTCACCACACCGGTTTCCGCGTTCACTGACCAAATGAGATGAAGTTCCCCCTGGTCGCTCGACCGCTGGGCGATCAGATCGATCCAGAACTCCGGTTCCCGGGCACGGACCATCTTCCATTCCTGGTAGTCGAGATCCTCCTGGAGCTCTCCTTCAATCAGCATTTGAGCCACAACTGACTTGTCCTTGAGCAACTCGAAGGCCGCTTGGGAACGCTCCTGTGCCTCAATCTCTGCAGAGGAGGGACTCTCGGCCTGCGGGTTCGATGCAGGTGCCTTCCGTTGCAAAACCGGTTTGCTGTCCGGCTCAGTAAAGTTCTGCTCCACGACGGGGGCCTCCCTTTTTGGAGCATCCACCGGGGAGGGACTTTTAGTTTCTGGCTGGGGAGTAGGCTCCTTTTTGAGCCTGGGAACGATCACAGGTTCTGACGATGAGCTGGCGGGCGGAGCTGATTCCCCTGTGGTTTCGGCGGCAGCCGGTTCCTGGGAGGAGATCTTCACAGAGCCATTTTTTATCTCCACTGCCAGGAGGCCTTCCGTCCCCTGAGGCGTCTGCTCAGCGGAATTCGAAGTCTGATCCCCTTCGCGGGAGCCACTCCAGTAAGTCAGGACGATCATCAATGCCAGAACCGCAAAAACGATCTTCCCAATCGGCATCTTTCTCTCAGCTTCGGCAGCCCGATCCGAGAAGATCTCCTCATACAGGGAAGACTCTCGTTCCTCCGACTCGGCACCGGCCTGCTCAACGGGCTCATCGAGTTCCTCTTCCGGCTCGATCTGAACTCCCAGGTGGTGCCTCCGAATCAACTGAAAGGCCTGGTTCACCCGAGCAAGATTCTCGGTGGCCTTTCGATGCAATCGAGGGTGGTTTTCATGAAGCCTGGGATCCCAGACAACGGCCAAGTCGCGATGGGCTTCCATGACCTTTTTAAAGGAAGCATCGCTCTCCAATCCCAGTATCCTGTAGGCTTGCTTGATATCGCTCATGATCCTCAGTACCAACTGACAACTGACAGCAGACCACAGACAACCACCACTTGACAACTGTCACAGT
>JAZFTY010000494.1:0-2794 GCA_036446935.1 Acidobacteriota bacterium
AAATCGACTCCCTCGGCCTTCTCCGCAAGGTCCGGTCGGCCCACTGGGAGCATGAGGTGGGAGCCATCGCCGATCACAACGTGAAGAGAAACAAATACACCCTTCTTTTTGATGAAATCAAGGACTATCCCAAGGGCTTCCGGCTCTTGACCGGAGCCCTGGTCGACTCCAAAAGGTTTGCATTGGCACTGGGCCTGCCTCATACCCTCACCGATATGGAGCTGGTCAAGCTGCTCAAAGACAACCTGGCCGCTGGGCCCAAGACCCAGAAGAAATATTCAGCGAAATTCGTGGACAGCGCTCCCCTCTTTGAGAACGTCATGGAAGGGGACGAAATTGATCTTTACAAGTTTCCCACCCCCAAGTGGTTTGAAGGCGATGGCGGGAGATACATCGGAACGGGAGACGCCGTGGTGACCCGGGATCCTGAGGCGGGATGGATCAATGTGGGTTCCTACCGGATGATGATCAAGGACGAGAGGACCCTGTCCCTCTTTTTGGAGGGCCCACGTCATGCCCGATTCATGATCCAGAAGTACTGGGATCGGGGCGAACCGGCACCCGTTGCCGTCTCCTTCGGTCATCATCCCCTGATCCAGTTGTCTGCCGGCTTGGAGGTACCCTCGGGCGTTTCCGAATACGACCATGCCGGAACGCTAACGGGGAAGCCGTATGAGGTCATCAAGGGTCCTGTTACGGGACTGCCGCTGCCCGCAGACAGCGAATTGGCCATCGAAGGTTATGTCTACCCGGAGCTGACCAGCGAGGGTCCCTTCGGGGAGTTCATGGGATACTACTCCAGCGGCACTACCCAGAGTCCCACGGTCAAGGTTGAGGCGATTTACCACAGGAATGACCCCATCATGCTGGGTGCCTGCGTGGGTAAACCCCCTCACGACACGGTCTATTTTCGTTGTCCCATGAGGGCAGCTCTGATCTGGGACATCCTGGAAAAAGCCGGAATAGAAGGAATCAAAGGCGTTTGGTGCCATCCTGCCGGTTATTCCCGAGCCTTCACGGTGGTCTCGGTTGCACAGATGTTTGCCGGACACGCCAGAATGGCTGGTTACGTGGCCTGCCAGTGCAGACCGGGAGCCGTCTCGGGAAGATACGTGGTGGTGGTGGACGAGGACATCGATCCTTCCAATCTGCAGGACGTGGTGTGGGCTATGTGCTCCCGCAGCGATCCGGCCACAGGAATCGCCACCATCCGGGGAAGTCTGGGGACGCCCTTGGACCCGATCGGCGATCATCAGCCGGGTAAGAACATCCTTGAGTACACCAGCAACCGGGCCATCATCTTTGCCGTCAAACCCTTCGGGAGATTGTTAAGAGGCGAGTTTCCAAGAGTGGTTGAGCCCAGCCCGAAGGTCAAGGCGCGAGTCCTGAAGCAGTGGAGCGATATCTTTTCCGATTTGTAGAGGCCGCTCTCAGAGCGGCCTCCGAAGCCCACCAGTCTTGACAGTCCCACCTGCCTGGGATATACATTCTTTCACTTCATGCTTAAATTCTGACCGTTAACTTCAAAAATACGTATTGAGGTGTTTTTATGAAAAAACTAGTCATTCTCCTACTCATCATCCCTTTCTTCCAGGTCGTCGGATTCTCTCAGCTGAATCCCCTGGTTGCAGAGCAAGGGTATGCGGACAGCATTTTGATCAACGGCAAGATCGTTACCATGGATGATTGGAGCACCGTTCCCAATACGCCAGGGACCATCGTTGAATCGATGGCCATCAAAGGCAAGAGGATCATGGCTCTGGGAAGCAATGGGGAAATGCGGGAATTGGCTGGACCCGATACGCGGCTTGTGGACATGGGCAACCGAACCGTGATCCCCGGCATCGTTAATCCTCACTTTCATACTTTTTCACGTGCCGCTAGAACCTATGGTCCCGAGGTGGGTCTCACCGACGAAAGCGTCAAGCTGAGTGTGATTACGGAGACGACAGTAGAAGCCACCGCCAAGAAGATCCGAGAGACGGTGGTCAACGCCATCCAGGTACAAAACATTCCCCCCGGTAAGTGGATCACCGTGATTGTGACCGATAACAAGGCGAATCCCAGTGGGACGGCACGGGGTTGGCTTTATCTGGGCCAGCTCAACCGCCGGCAGATCGACCCTGGGACTGAAAATAATCCGGTGCTGGTTTCCATGGGAATCCAGGGCCTTTACAACAGCGCTGCCGTTGAGGCGGTCAAGGCAGTTTTTGCGGACTGGGAGGAAAGTACCGATCTGGAAAACCGTCCTGGGGCTGGAAAAGATGGTTATGCCGCGGTTCCCGACATTCAAGGCCTGACCTTTGAATTCTGGTGGAAGGATGAGCCCATAGAGAAATTGGCGGAGGCCTTACGCCTGTATGGTGAGGACGTCATCGAAACAGGGGTCACCACCGTAGGGACACGCATCCTGTTCCCTACCGTGGTCGAGGCCTACAACTACCTGAATCGACAGGGCACGATGCCCCATCGGCTGGCCTACTACATCGAATCCCAGAGAGGAAACTTCTGGAATCTCAAGACCATTGAAGAGTTTTACAAAGGGAGTGGAGCCCCCTGGACCACCCACTCCACCGGCGGAGAAATGCTGTGGCTCAATGGAATGTGCAATGAAATCTGGGATTCCGTGGTCAACGAGGTCTGCATGGGGCCTGATATGCCCAATGCCTCGGCTGAAGTGAAGGCCAAGGAGCGATGCCCCAGCCCGGGGACCAAGCCCTGGGAAAGCTACAGGATAGCCATCGTAAACGGTTGGCGTCCCGTCCAGGCCCACGGCACCTCCAGCCACGGTGCC
>JAZFTY010000495.1:0-11923 GCA_036446935.1 Acidobacteriota bacterium
TTCGCAGTTGACCATTCTCTACTTGATGACCCTTGCTCTGGCGCGTCACCAGCAGATGTCACTCAGCGAAGGACAAGCTTTTATTGCCGGACTTAAGTTGATTCCTGACAAGATTCGACGAATTCTGGATGGTGCTTCAAAAATTGAGGCCGTTGCGCGGCGCTACCATGGGTACAAGAACTTTCTTTATCTTGGACGTAAGTTCAATTACCCCATTGCCCTGGAAGGGGCGTTGAAGCTGAAGGAAATTTCCTATCTCCATGCAGAAGGTTATGCGGCGGGAGAAATGAAACATGGTCCCATCGCCTTGATCGACAAGAATTTCCCCTCAGTCTGTCTGGCCCCTCGCGACAGCGCTTATGAGAAGATGGTCAGCAACATACAAGAGGTCAAGGCCAGGAACGGCCCGGTCTTGTGCATCGGAACGGAGGGGGATACGGAACTTCAGAAGATTTGTGACGACTTCATCGGGGTTCCAGCCACAGATGAAATTCTTCAGCCCCTACTCATGGTCGTGCCCCTTCAGCTTTTGGCCTACTATATTGCCCGGGAAAATGGTTGCGAAATTGATCAGCCGCGAAACCTGGCCAAGTCAGTGACCGTGGAGTGAGCGGGACCCGCTTCTAGCCCGCACTTCTCACACCTATTCGTTACGAAGCGGCGGAAGGGCTGACCTGACAAGGCGCGCGACGGAGGCCCCCGCAAGCGTACTGTAGGGTACGCTGAGGAGGCCGACCGAGTGGAACGCAGTCAGGGCGGATCATTTCGCCGATGCAGTAGAAAGGGTGTGAGAAATGCGGGCTACCCCGGACTAGTTCGTTTCCTGACTCTCCTGGTGAATTCTCTTGGCAAGAAACTGAGCCACCTCGGAAGGGTCAAAGGGCCAGGCGTAGCGAATGGAAACGTCGGGATGTCGTTCCCGTGCCTGTTTGACGGTAGCCGGGATCTGAATTTCAGCATGGATGCCGCCAGGGGTCATCATCGGTGTAACGACAATAATGGTTTCAGCCTTTCGGGCCACGGCTTTCTCGATCGCCTCCTCGATAGTTGGGCCGCAGAACTCGTTGAATCCCACCTCGACTTCCAAGCCCGTGGTTTCCCTGAGCTGCTCGGCCATTCGCTGTGACGCTGCGTGAAAAGGGTCATTCTCCGCCGTGCGGGGCCACCCCCGTATCTTGGCATCCAAAGCTGCGTAACGAAGGTGAAGGTCCTCATCCGCGCCCTCAGCGTAATGGAGGCGTGCGTGCAGCGCGAAGAACCTGCCAAACTCGTCTTTGGGGAAATCGTTAGGCGGCTCACCGTGCATGGCCAGTACCACGACGACCTTTCCAGGGTTTGCCGGTGCTTTCGGTTCGGGTTCGCCTCCTGATGGAGCCTGAGCTAAAGCAAAGGTCCAGGAAGAGAGGATCAGACAAAACAGAACCCCCAAAAAGCTATTCTTCACGGACATCATCGCACTCCTTTTCATGAGTGTGCCGAGTTTAAAGGTTTGGGTGGGTTGAGGCAAATCATCGGTCTTGCAGCAAGCGGGAACCGCGGTAAAACAAATAGAGTGCCCCCAGCAGGATGAGGTGGGAGAGATCATTGTGATTCATGTGCTCATGCAGGGCGAGGTCGCTTTGCTGGATTCCCAGGCCGAGTAATGAAATCCCCACTCCCGAAAGAAACCAGCGGACACTTTCATCCTGGCGATTGAGGGATGCGGTAAGAGCTCCGGAAATCATCAAACCACTGGCGAGACCGATGAAATACACGGTGCTGTTCCAAAGTGCCGGGTGGAGGAATTTCCCTAGATAAACAGAGAACCCGTGGTAGGTGCCTCCCAGTAGAGCCGCGACGGCGGCGAAGAGGAAAGCCAATCCCCACAGTTTCCGGCAGGTTTGTCCTTGGTTCTGTGTTATGGCCTTCAGCCTCACCGCGAAAAAGAGACTGCCCGCTGCCAGGATATAGTCGGTGAGCAGGGTCATCGGTTCTGTGATTTGCATGGTTCCTCCAACGCCTAAAGTTTAATAGCCCGGATTATGCATAGGTTCTCGCCACGAAGCGACGAAAGCGCCGACCTGAGTGCGTTGCGCCACGCGCGACGAGAGGCTCCCGCAGGCGTACTAGAGAGTACGCCGAGGAAGCCGAACGAGAGCAACGCAGTCAGGGCGGATGATGTCGCCGCTGCAGTAGAGAATTTATGCATAGTCCGGGCTGCCTCTGAGATAATCTTACAATGGGAGCAGCATGGCGGATTATTTTTGGATCACTTTATTTGCCCTGATTGCCCTTTTTTGGGTCGTTCAGGGCACGCGAGCCGTCCGAGGAATGGCCAGGCTGCCCACCCTGGACGATGTTTCTCTATTGGAGGATGGCCAGTACCCACGGGTCTCGATCCTGGTAGCTGCGCGAAACGAAGCCAGCAAACTTCCCGCTGCGCTCACCAGCTTATTGGTGCAGGACTACCCCAACTACGAAGTGATCCTGGTCAATGATCGCTCCCAGGATGAAACTCCACGGATTCTTGACCAGTTTGCCCAGGGATATGACCATCTCAAGGTTACTCACTTGTCGGAACTCCCACCTGGATGGCTGGGCAAGCCGCACGCCCTGACCCAAGCCTACCAGCAGGCGACGGGACAGTGGTTGTTGTTTACCGATGCCGATGTCCACTTTAAGCCGGATTTACTGAAGCGCTCCTTGAGCCTGGCGCTGGCACAGGGCTGGGATCATGTCACTCTCCTCCCCTTTGGGGAGTTGGAAGGTTTCTGGGAAAAGACGGCCATTACCTACTGGGTCGGCAGCTTCGCTGTGGGCCTGAAGCCCTGGCGGGTGAGTCATCCGAAAGCCAAGGAATATGTGGGTGTCGGAGCCTTCCAGCTGGTGCGGCGCAGCACCTATGAAGCGATTGGGACCCACCAACGGCTGGCCATGGAGGTTGTGGAAGATGTCAAGCTGGGAAAGCTGGTCAAGCTCGGCGGGTTTCGTTCCGGAGTTGCCCTGGGAGGAGAGCGGCTGCATATTCGCTGGGTGGAGGGCCTGGGTGAGTACGTGCGAAATCTGTCCAAGAATATGTTCGCCGCCTGCGGATTCAGTGTCACCTATACACTTCTTCTGGTGTTTCTTTCACTGGCTGTGACGGTTCTGCCCTTGGGTGGCCTTCTGTTTGCCTCCGCTGCCGTGCGCAGTGTCGCGGCTGTCTGTGTCTTGGCGGCAGGACTGACCCACATGAAAAATGGAGTTCGACTGTGCCGGGCCTCATCCCTTTACGCCCTCACCTTTCCGCTGGGCGCTGCCCTCTTGAGCTACACCCTTCTCCGCTCCATGGTGGTCACACTGTGGCGGGGGGGCGTCCTCTGGCGGGACACCTTCTACCCCTTGAAGGATCTGCGTAAGGGGATGGTTTAGCCCGGACTATGCATAAATTCTCTACTGCCCTGCCCGCGCGACCCGCAAACGGGTCTGGCCTCCCGTAGGGGTCAGCCGGTGGCTGACCCGAACCGCATGCGCGGCACATCTTTACCCGCGTGGCGTCGGTTTTGCCATCCGAACTGTTCGGGCGAGCCACCGGCTCGCCCGAACGTTCCTTCGTGACGAGAACCTATGCATCATCCGGGGCTAGCCCGGATAATGCATAAATTCTCTACTGCACCGACGAAATCATCCGCCCTGCCTGCGTTGCACTCGGTCGGCCTCCTCAACGTACCGTACAGTACGTTTGCGGGGGCCTCTGACCCGCAAGCGGGTGCCCCCGCCCTTGTCAGGTCGGCGCTTCCGTCGCTTCGTGACGAGAACCTATGCATCATCCGGGCTAGGAGGTTCACCCTTCAATCGTCGCAGCGCCTCTTCCACCTCTCGGGTGACCTTTTCGTAATCCTGCTCTCCCTTGAAGGAGAGGGCGGAACCGATCTTGACCTGAACCTCTCCGGATTGAGGCCACTCATGGTGGATAGAATAGATCTGATAGAGCCCCTCGAGGTGAATGGGAACCACCGGGACCTGCAATCGAAGGGCCATGAATCCGATGCCCATCTTAAAGGGTTGGAGGTTTCCGTGAGGGGAGCGTCTTCCCTCCGGGAAAACCAACGGGCAATGCCCCTGATCGATTCGCTGGCCCGTGTATTGGAGAGCTTGCCGGACACTTGGCCTCCCCTGAGGCAGGGGATAGGCGTTGAAGAACCCGCAGGCCAGAAGATACTGACTTGCCGAGACCACTCTTTCTTTCCAGGGTCGCCCTTGAGGTTGAAAGTAAGCCCGGAAAAAGTCCTGTGCCATGGCCGGGGCCAGGCGCCTGCGCCAAAAAGAAGGAAGAGCAGAAAATATAACAACCGTGTCCAGGTGACTCACGTGATTGGCCACGAAGATCACAGGCGGGTCAATCTCTGCGAGATGTTCCAGGCCTTCAACGTTTAACCTGAGGTAACGCCGAGAAAGGGGCAGGATGAAACCCCCAAGAGCGACGCTGCGGATCCAGCGCACCGGCGGGAACTGAGTCCAGTGCGGAAAGGCCGCTGATTGCGGGGGAGATGCGGAGGATAGATGACCCTCCAGTTCTTCTCCTGTTTCCTGGCCCTCTCTCTTGATCCAAGCCTTGAGTTCCCCGATCGTCGAGAGCCCTGTGAATTGGGCTTCATCCAAATCCAGCCCATATCGATTCTCCAGCTGGGAGAGTAAGTCCACCTGTTGGAGTGAGGATAATCCCAGATCTTCATCAAGACGCCGGTCCCTTCCCAGTTCTGAAGGGTTCTTCCCGGTCAGCCTTGAGAGGATGCTTTCAAGACCTCCTGCCCCGGTTTTTGGGGGAACGGCTGTTTCACTTGCCTGTTTTGCCTCGACACTCTGCGCAATCTTCCGGCGCTTGATCTTCAGAGTCGAGGCCGTACGTGGAAAATGGTCTTCCGGCCAGGTGGACCAACTGCCGATGCGTTGGTGGGGTTCCAAATTCTGGTTGGCTTGGCGGATGAGCGGGTCAACATCGAGGGAGGCATCTTTTGGGATCACCACCGCATGAACCGTCTCTTCCCCATCTTTTCGCAATCCGATCACGGCACTATCGTGGATTTGGGGAAAGCTGCTGAGGACGGACTCCACGTCCTGCGGAAAAACGTTCAGGCCCTCGGAGGTGACAATGACGTCTTTCTTCCGTCCCTTGAAGTAAAGGTGACCCTCTGAGTCCATCTCTCCCAGATCACCGGTGTGCAACCATCCGTCATCCAGGACCCGGGTCTCCCCTGCCTCGCCTAGATACTCACTGACCACACTTTCTCCCCGCACCAGGATTTCCCCGTCTGGAGCAATCTTGACCTCCTGGCCTTTCAGGGCCTTGCCAATGGAACCCTGGCGGGCATGAAAAGGATGGTTGACGGTCACCACCGGGGAGGTTTCGGTCAACCCATATCCTTGCAGCACCAGAAACCCCAGTTCCTTCCAGAAGGCCTCTGATCGGGGGTCCAGCTGGGCTCCTCCCACCACGATGGACCAGAACTTCCAGCCCAAGGCGGCATGCACCTCTCGATACTGCCACCACCGCTTGGCCAGGCCGAGGATTCCCCTCGCCGAAATTTTCTTTTCCCGTAGGAGGTCCCATCTGCGGTCCATCTGGTTTTGTAGATTCTTGACCAGTCGGGGAACGGCCACCAGCACGGAAATCTTCTCCCGCCGGAGGGTTTTCAGGATGGCTCCCGGATTCAGCTCCGCCATGAAAACGGCGCTTCCTCCCAGAAGCAAGGGAATGAACATTCCCAGGGACTGGCCATACATGTGGCTGAGGGGAAGCATGTCCAGTATGCGGATGGGCTGAAAAGGCCTGGCCCATTTTTTGTAACCTTCGATTTCGCTTTGGAAGGGCCGCAGATTGGCACAGATGTTCTTGTGACGGTGCACGACCCCCTTGGGCCGGGCTGTGGTTCCGGAGGTGTAAACGATCTGGACGATGTCCGAGGGAGAGACGTCCTGAGCGTGGATGGACCCGATTTTGGGAAGGTTGCCCATATCGGAGAAGAGAAGTTTCCTCAGCTCGATGGGATCCGTCGCGACGGTATCATCGTGAACGAGGAGCTTGGCCTTCACCTCTGCCTGGATTCGCTTCACCAGCCCGGGTGAGAAGCGGGCATCGACCGGAACGACCTGGACCCCCTGCACCAGGCACCCCCAGAAGACAGTGACCCACTCGATCCTGTTGTCCCCCCAAAGCAGGACTCGATCACCTTTTTTGAGGCCCTGTTGGTTGAGATAGGAAGCGAAGGCGCCAATTCTATCGTAGAGTTGGCGGTAGGAGAGTTTCCAGGTTCGAAATCCGTTGCAAAAGCGTATCGCCTCGCGGTCGCCCAGACCCTGCATGGCTGGGAGCAAATCGAGAAGGGTACGCATGGCACCAGAATAGACGAAGACGGCACAGGAACGGAAGGGTCAGCGCTCTACCAGTGGGAATCGTTGATCTCAGCTCCGTCCATAATGTACCAGCGGTCGGGGCCGAATTGCTTGGCGACGATGATGAAAAGTCTCCCCAATCTGTCCGCCTCAGTCCGGGGGATGGTCACCTTCATCGCTACCTCTTCCCCCTCGCCTGGGAGGTCGGCGGCTGGGAAAAGATATCCTTGGACGAGAATCTCCTCCACCTCAAAGTAAGCGGTGGCGAAGCCTTGGCGAAAACTGGCCCGTGTTTTGGAAAGAGGGGCATCGCCTTGTGTGAGTTCAACCTCGATGCCTTCAATTTCCTCGCCCGTGGTGCCCACTCCCAGACGATAATCGCTTCCAGAAACGAAGCTTGAGAATCGAGTGGTGAAGGTAATCTGATCGGGTCCGGCCTTAAGGATGGGAGCTGACAGGGAGACTCGACCCTGGCCCATCAAAGAAGCAGTGAAAATGACCCACAGAAAGGCTAAAAGCCTAAGTTTTCTCATTGTTTTACCCCCTCTTTAGGGTCTCGTTCCGCAAACGTTACCGTGTTTGTGGAGCGGGACACGTGGGGCAATCATAGCACTTGTTGCTCTTGAAGACAGCCCTAAATATTTTTTTATGGTTATTGGGTGCCTTCGCCCAAAGTGATCGTATGAATGAAGTTGCAGCCATGATATTTCAACAGGGCCTGGTTCTTCAGGGAAAGGGCACTATCTTGTCTTGAGTGCCAGTACGACTAACAGGGTGCATAGAGTCAATAAACCCATCGTGCCCAAATTCATTCCGAGGCCATAGATCCCAATAAAGGCCAGCGACCCGGCCATAAGGCAGTAGTAAACCATGGGAATCAGGGTCATGCGGATCAGTGCCCCTTCTCGACCCAGCAGTCCCACTGTGGCTGACGCTGCCACCACATTGTGTACGGTGATCATGTTTCCGGCTGCACCCCCGACGGCCTGAGCGGCAACGACCATGGCGGGATCCACGTGGATCTCCTGAGCGGTGGAAAACTGGAAAAGCGAAAACATCAGGTTGGAAATCGTATTACTTCCGGCTGCAAAGGCTCCCAGAGCCCCAATCCAAGGGGAGAAAAACGGCCATGTTCCTCCCGCCAGTTCAGCCACCGCCTTGGCCAGGGTGAGCGGCATGCTGTCCAGGCCGGAGAGATTGAAGTTGGCCCCCGACTCAATGAAGAGCCGGGCCATGGGCACAGCAAACATCAGAGCGACCATGGCTCCCCGCGTTTGCCTTCCCGCTAAAACCCATGATTCCCTGATTTCCTTCCAACTCATTCGGTGTAACCCATAAGTCAGCAGGCAAACCACGATGAACATGAAACCGGGAAGATAAAAGGGCTGGATCTGCTGGCCGATGCCGGTCCCCAGAATGTTGGTGGGACCCACCTGAATACCAGCCAGTCGCTGTTGGAGCCCGAGAGCGGGTAGACGGGACACCAGCAGCAGCACCGCCACCAGCGCATAGGGAGACCAGGCTCTGCCAATCGTCATCTTTGAACCTATGGCCTCTTTGCTCGGGTGGATCGATCCCATCCAGGCAGAGTTCCAGTTCTCCCGGGGCGGAAAGTCCCAGATTTCCTGAGGTACCAACCAACCTTTCCGAGTAGTAAAGATGACGATGATCAGGCCGATGGAGGATCCTACGATGGAAGGAAATTCAGGGCCCAGAAAGTAGGCGCACAGAAAGTAGGGGGCGGTGAAACTGACCGAGGCGAAAAGTGCAAACCGCCACACCCGGAGACCTTCCCTGAAGCTTCGTTTGGCGCCGTAAAAACGGGTCAGCATGGCCGACAAAAAAAGGGGAATCAACGTTCCCGTGAGGGCATGAATGGCTGCCACCCGGACGGTGATCCCGTCCAGAAGCTCTCGATATTCCATACCCTGTGAGAGAAGATAGTCTCGTACCAAGGTCGAGTCGAGTCCCCCGGAGACCCCGATGAGGATGGGGGTTCCTGCGGCACCGAATGAGACCGCAGTACTTTGGATGATCAGTCCCACCATCACTGCAGCCATGGCGGGAAACCCCAGGGCCAGTAGTAAAGGGGCGCAGACAGCAGCAGGAGTGCCGAATCCAGCCGAGCCCTCAATGAAACTGCCAAAAAGCCAACCGATAATGATGGCTTGAATGCGCCGGTCGGGGCTGATTCGGACAAATGCCTCTCGGATCGTGTTGACCGCTCCACTCTGAGTCAGTGTGGCCAGTAACAGTAGCGCGCCGAAAATGATGTAAACCAGGGATACAGCAAGGATAAGCCCCTGCAGGCTGGCCGCAACAATCACCGGAAACGGGACTCTCCAGGCCCCCCAGGCGATCAGTAGGGTAACGCCATAGGCAATGGCCATAGCGCGCTTGGCAGGCATTCGAAAGCCGACCAGGAGCACCCCGATGGTCAATAGGGGAGTAAGAGCCAGAAGGCTGAGCAATCCAAGGTTGCCTGATGACAAGATCCTGGGAGTCTAACAGTCAAGAAGAGGAATCGGTAGGTGCGAGGGTGGGTTCTACTCCCCCAAAACCGGATTGCATGTTAGGCTTTTCACATGAGGAGAATTTTTGCCTTTATCGTCCTTTTGTGCGCCGTTTGCCCCGTTGAGGGAGGCAGAACTTTGCGCATTGGCGGCAAGGACTTTTCCTTTTCCATTACTGAGCCCGAGGGCTGGACGATTGATTTCACTGCCGCCCAACAGATTGCAAACTTCGTGATGTACCCCACGAATACGACATGGCGGGAGTCTGATGTCGTTGCTTTCGCCCGCTTTGCACCCAAAGGGTCCCAGCAGACTCTGGAGGTGTTTCTGGAAAATAATCTGAAGGAATTTCAGCAGCGCTGTCCCTTCTACGAAACCGGGGATGTGAAGCTGGAATTGAGAGGAGAGCAGACCTTTGTGGCAAAAGCCCTTCACTGTCCGAGTATGCGGCACGAGATTGTTGCTGTGACCGAGGTTCCAGGTTTCTTTATCACCTTTGTCCTCTCTTCGGATCAGAGGGATCGGCTCCAGAGTGCTCTTTCTCCCTTCCGAGAACTGCTCTCCTCCTTTCTCTGGGTTCCCCGCAAATCTGAAAGCGAACCATCGGTCGAGGACAAGCGGTAACCTGAGGGCTGGCCCGCGGCTCTGACTGCGTCTTACCATGATGAGCAGGCGCCAGCGTTAGTATTTCTTGACGGTCGAGTGTTGAAGGGCGGGTTGAATTTGCTCCATGATTTCGGCGATGTGAAAGTATTGATTGAGCACGTAAAAGTGAATCCCTGCAACGCCGTGGGCGAGTAGATCCTGAGCCTGAGCAACGGTGTGGCGGATACCGATTTCGTGGACTTTCGTCCGGTCATCGCCTGCCTGAGTCAGCTTGCGAAGGAGTTCCGTGGGAATACTGGAGCCGCACATTCGGGTAATCCGCTTGATCTGCTCTCCATTCAAGATCGGCAACAGTCCGGGGACGATGGGTTGCTTGATGCCGACCGCTCGACATCGAGCCACGAAATCATAAAAGAACCGGTTTTCATAGAAAAGCTGGGTGATGATCAGATCGGCACCAGCATCTACTTTTCTCTTTAGATGATTCAGATCGGTTTCGAAATCGGGTGCTTCAATGTGTTTCTCCGGGTAACCGGCTACGGCAATCCCGAACCCCCCGAATTCCCGGATATGCTCCACCAACTCATTGCCGTACCGATAACCTCCCTTGAGTGGCTTGAATTCCGTTTCTCCTTGAGGGGGGTCTCCACGCAGGGCCACGATGTTCTCAATGTTCTCCTTGCGGATGTCGTGCAGGAGTTGGCCGATTTCCTCGCGGGTGCTTCCGACGCAGGTGAGATGATGTGCGACTTCTTTCCCGTAGGTATTCCGAATTTCGGAAACCACTTGTAGGGTACGGTCTCGGGTCGTCCCTAATGCTCCGTATGTCACCGTCAAGAAGGACGGTTTTAAGGCGATCAGTTTAGGTAGCCGCTCTTCGAGTGTGGCCAGGCCCAGATCGCTGTGGGGCGGGAATAACTCGAAGGAAACCACGGGATCGCCGCTGGCGTAAAAATCAGGAAATTTCATCCCCGCTCATCATACCAAGATGCAAGGCCCTTTGCGGCAATCGATTTTTCCATGTATTCTCCAGAATTCCAATGCGAATTTTGATCTTGGGCGGCGGCGCTGTGGGGGCTCTGGTGGCACGGCGCCTGATACGAGAGAAAAACGAAGTCGTCATCGTGGAAGACAGCGAGGAGCGGTGTGTCGAACTCGAGGAAATCCTTGATGCCAAGATTATTCGAGGGAACGCAAGCAGCATCCGTGTCCTGAAAAAAGCGGGTCTTGGTGAGGCGGAGATGCTCATCGCGGTGACCAATAGCGACGAGGCCAACCTTCTGGGGTGTCTAATTGCCCAGGTTCACTCGGAGATCAAAATCAAAGTGGCCCGCCTTCGCACCCATGAGGTGGATCACTGGGAATCCATTTGCAGCAGTGACATCCTGAATATCGATTTGGTGATCCATCCAGATCGCGAAACCGCCGACCGCATCCTGCGGGTGGTTGGCCTACCCGGAATTTCAGAAATCCTGGATTTTGCCGAAGGAAGGGTGAAATTAATCGGAACCAACGTCACCCAGGACAGTTGGGTGGTGGGTAAGAGCATGGCTGAACTGGAGAAAAGTGGGCCTCCCAAGAATTCTCTGGTGGCCATGGTCTTCCGGGGGCACAAGGTCATCGTTCCCCGAGGAGAGGACCGACTCCGAGTTGGGGATCACGTTTACATCGTGCTCCCAGCCGACAAGATGTCTGAAACCCTTGAGTTTATGGGTATTCCGGAAGCTAGCCGGGTCAAGCGCGTCTTCATCCTGGGAGGCAAGCAAATCGGCATAGAAGTCGCTCTGCAACTGGAGGAAATGGGCGTTCAGGTGAAACTCTTTGAACGTGACTTGGCTCGCTGCGAGAAGATCTCTGGTCTGGTGGAAACCACCGTGGTGGTTCATGCTGACGGGAGCGATCAGCAAACCCTGGCGGATGAAAATGTTGAGGGCATCGACGCATTTCTGGCACTGACGGGAGATGATGAGGAGAACATTATCGCCTCACTGCTGGCCAAGCGAGTGGGAGCTCGAAAAGCGATCGCACTGGTGAATCGGCTGGACTTTGTGCCCATGGCGCAGTTGTTGGGGATCAACTCGATCTTTAGCAGCCGGCTGGTGGTGGTCGATCGAATCCTGCAGTTTGTTCGCAAGGGGCATGTCCTTTCGGTGACCACCTTACGTGAGGAAGAGGCCGAGGCCATCGAGCTGGTGGCCACCCCCGGTGCACGATTCTTGGGGAAGCAGCTGAAAGATGTCCATTTGCCTCGTGGTGCGATCGTGGGAGCCATCGTGCGGCCCTCCGGAAAAGTGATCATTCCCCGGGGCGACGCCATCATCCAGGCGGGGGACCGGGTCATCTTCTTCTGTTTGGAACACCTGGTGCCCGAACTTGAGTCGGCTTTTATTGCTGATCTTGGAAGAGAAAAGGCGTGATCGGTTGGCGCAACATCCTGCAAATCGTGGGATACT
>JAZFTY010000496.1:0-5722 GCA_036446935.1 Acidobacteriota bacterium
GTGATCACCTGGTGATTCTGAGCAAAGGCGAGGTGGTGGCCAGTGGCAGCCCGGAAGCTCTGAAAGAAAAAGTGGGGGGGGATGTGATCGTGATACGTACTTCCGACCCCGAGAGTCTCGGTGATTTGATCAGGAAGCGATTTTCCTGCGAAACCAAAGTGGTCGATGGGACGGTTCGGGTGGAAGACCATCGAGGATATGAACTGGCGGCAAAACTCATGGAAAGATACTCCGACCAGATCGAAGCCCTAACGGTCGGAAAACCGACCCTGGAAGATGTTTTCGTGCACGTAACCGGACATCACTTTGAGGAGAGTCAAGAGAGTTCAGAAGTCAGAAGTCAGAAGTCAGAATAATTTTGTGGCGCCTTGCCCCGCCGGCGCTTCCGCCGCTTCGCGAAGGCAGCCTATGAAGAATCCAGGCTCACAGACTTCTGTAGGCACCCCGGTAGTAAAGCAGAGGCATTTTCTCAGGGTGGAGGAGTTCCGTCCGCTTGACCTCACCCAGGACAAGGAGGTGATCCCCTCCCGGATACAGGGTGGAGATCTCACATTCCATTCTGGCCAGAACGCCTTCCAGCAGGGGAACTCCAGTTTTACCGGTCACGTAGGGACCTTGGGAACGATCCGTTCCTGCTCGGGCAAAGTGATCGGATAGATCCTTCTGATCCTCTGCCAGAATGTTCACCCCGAATTTCCGGCTCTCCTTGAAAGCGGTCAGTCCACTCAATTGATTATCCAGGCAAATCACAACAAGCAGTGGATCCATGGAGACGGAAGTAAAGGAGCTGACGGTCAGTCCATAAGGGGTGCCTTCGCTGTTGGCGGTGGTGACAATGGTTACACCGGTTGCGAACTGGCCCATCACCTTTCGAAACTCATCTGGACTCACAGGCATCGACACCAATCTCCTTTCGTCTAGCCCGGATGGGAAAGGGCTTCCTCCAGGGCAGGGGTAAATGCCTCCAGGGTGCGCCCAATATCCGATTCGCTGTGAACTGCGCTGACAAACCAGGATTCCAGGGCTGAAGGTGGTAGATAGATTCCCCGACGAAGCAGGGCGTGAAAGAGACGTGCGTATAAAGCACGATCGGTGGAGAAGGCGGTTTGCGAGTCGTTCACAGGCTGTTCACAAAAAAAGAGGCTCAGCATCGAGCCCACCCGGTTTACCTGGCCGGCGATCCCACAACGATCGACGGCCTTGATGATGCCCTGTTCCAGAACCGCGCTCTTTTTCTCCAGTTCGGAATAGAGATCCGGGGTCAGTTTCTCCATCGTTGCCAGCCCTGCCGCCATGGCAACCGGATTACCTGATAGCGTTCCTGCCTGGTAGACAGGACCCAGCGGCGCCACCTGTTCCATCAACTCTCGACGCCCTCCGTAGGCTCCCACCGGCAGTCCACCAC
The DNA here is from genome assembly GCA_036446935.1 of Acidobacteriota bacterium. Lineage (GTDB taxonomy): Bacteria > Acidobacteriota > UBA6911 > RPQK01 > JADFOI01 > JADFOI01. The sequence goes on from JAZFTY010000496.1 coordinate 1,406, forward strand.
CGATGATTTTTCCAAGACAGACCAGATCGGGTTCCACATCGTACAAACCGGCTGCCCCGCTTGAAGATACCCGGAAACCGGTCATGACTTCGTCGAAGATCAGGAGAGAATCGTGGCGCTGAGTCACCTCACGCAGTCCCGTCAGAAAGCCCTTGGCAGGAGGAACCACCCCCATGTTTCCGGCCACCGGTTCAACGATCACTGCGGCGATGTCCTGGCCGTGTTTCTGGAACAACCCCTCAAGATCATCCAGGTGGTTAAACGGCACCACCATCGTGTCCTGGGCCATTTTCTCGGGGACACCTGAGCTATCGGGCAGCCCAAAGGTGGCAACCCCTGAGCCCGCCTTGACCAGCAGAGAATCTACGTGGCCATGATAGTTGCCCTCAAATTTGACAATTATATTGCGTCCCGTGGCGGCGCGGGACAGGCGAATGACGCTCATTCCTGCTTCGGTTCCTGAGTTGACGAAACGGAGCATTTCAATCCATGGCATGGCCTGGGTAATGGCCTCAGCGAGCAGGAGTTCTCCTTCGTGGGGAGCACCGAAACTCATTCCCTGGCCGACTGCCTCCTTCACCCGATGGACCACATCAGGGTGGCAATGGCCGAGGATGAGCGGGCCCCATGAGCCCACATAGTCGATATAGGAGTTCCCATCGACGTCGGTTAGAATCGAGCCCTCTCCCTTGGCGATGCAGACCGGGTCCCCTCCTACGGCTTGAAAGGCCCGCACCGGGCTGTTCACGCCCGCAGGCATCAATCTCTTGGCTCGTTCCATCAACTCTCTGGATCGGCTCAATTGCATGGCTGATCTACTGGGTGCCACTGAAACTGGACAGGATCTCGTCCTGGGCTCGATAGATGGCCGTATAGATGGGCGTATCTCGCAAGGTATATTTTCTTCCTTCAGTACTTCTGAGTACGGTGACCAACTCAGAGAAATGAGCTAGGTCGTCGGTTTCATACACGACCACGAATTCCTGATCCTGAAGGCCGGTTGAATAGAGAAGAAGCTGGGAGATTTCAGGATATTTCCGTCCCACCTTGATGTGCTCGTTCATCATTTCCTGTCGAGTCTCCCTGCTCATCAAATACCATTCGGAGGTCTTCACAAAGGGGTAAAGGACAAGATAGGGTCTGCGTTCGGGCACCAAAGGATCCAGTTCCTGAGAGGACTTTCCCGTCGAGTAAACGGAAGGACGGGTGAATCCCCACAGGGTGGTGAGTGGCTTGAGATACTGTCTCCAGGAGGCGGTGGTGGAGGAGAATTGGGTGAAGAAGCTGGCCGGTCTTAGAGGTTCATCCACTTGAACGGCACTCCAGATCATCAGGTCGCCTTCAGATCGAGTGGGGAAGATGTGATAGAGGAAAACCTGTTCAGCGAGTTGGGGGATCTGTTTGCTGAGCTGTTTGAGGAAGGCTTGCTGCTGCGTGGACGGCTGCTGCCAAAAGAAATCCGTGAAGCTGAACATGGAATAGTGGTTCAGTTGCCTGCTCGACTTTGCTTGGGTCATAACTCGTCGTCTTCCTCCTGTTCGAGGGGGGACGATATCATAGTGTCGCGGGCGATTGAAGACATTTGGAGCAGGAGGCTCTTGAATTTACTGGAGCTGACGACTAGTGTTAGGTCAATGAGGACCTTCTTTTGGCGATCACCTTTGCTATCGATAGCGCTACTACTGGCGTTTTCATTCCAGGGCGCTTCCATTGCTCAAGTGCCACAGAGTCGACTTCTCTCCGGCATCCGTCAACTGAGCTTCGAAGGCCGTCGAGCCGGGGAAGGATACTTTAATCCAGACGGATCTTTGCTCGTTTTTCAGAGTGAACGCGAGCCGGGAAACCCCTTTTTCCAGATTTATTTGATGGACCTGGAAACGGGCGATACTCACCGTGTTAGCCCGGGTTTTGGTAAAACCACCTGTGGCTGGATCCATCCCTACCAGTCGAGGCTGCTCTTTGCATCGACCCATGAAGATCCCCAGGCACGCCTCAAGCAGGAGGAAGAGCTTGAACTGCGGGCTTCCGGAAATGCTGGCCGTTATTCGTGGGATTACGACGAATATTTTGACATCTTCGAAAGCGACCTCGAGGGAGGAAATCTGAGGAACTTGACCCAGGCTCTAGGTTACGACGCCGAGGGGTCCTGGTCGCCTGATGGAAGTCTGATCGTCTTTTCCTCGAACCGCCATGCCTACACCGAAAAACTTTCTCCTCAGGATCAAAGCATCTTTGAAAGAGATAAGTCTTTTTTGGTGGATCTGTACCTGATGAATGCCGACGGCACCGGGGTCCGGCGCCTGACCCATACCCCGGGCTATGATGGGGGACCCTTCTTCAGTCCGGATGGTCAAGAAATTGTGTGGCGGAGATTTTCCGAAGACGGCACCACTGCTGAAATTTTCACCAGGAAACTGGATGGTTCCCCGGAAAGACAAATCACCCGTTTGGGAGCCATGTCCTGGGCGCCCTATTTTCATCCTTCGGGGGACTACTTGATCTTTGCCACCAACCTGCACGGATTTGAGAACTTTGAACTTTATCTGGTGGATGGAGAGGGGAAAAGTGATCCGGTTCGTGTGACCTCCCGGGAAGGCTTCGATGGTCTGCCCGTGTTCCACCCCGATGGGAGACAGCTGGTTTGGACCAGCACCGGCACGGGGAATAAGCGATCGCAATTGTTTATGGCCCGGTGGGATGATGGTGAGGCTCGCCGGCTTTTGGGCCTGGATGGAGTCGTCCAGGTTGCTGGGGCCGGGCGCGATGAGACAAAAACCCGTGAAGCCTTCCCCGACCTGGAGGTCACTCAACCTGAAATCAGCGCCCAGGATCTGCGTCTCCATGTGAGCTACCTGGCCTCGGATCAGATGGAAGGACGCCTCACAGGGACCCAAGGGGCAAGACGAGCAACCGAATATGTGGCCTCTGCCTTCCAGTTTCTTGGGCTGGAGCCTGCGGGTGACGACGGAACCTATTTTCAAAGTTTTGAGTTTACATCCGGGGTTACCCTGGGGTCGGAGAATCACCTGAAGGAGAAGGGAGCTAGTTCCGGGGATGACTTTGTGGTCGATCAGGATTGGAGGCCCCTGGCTTTTTCCAAGAGTGGCAGGATCGATCCGGCGGGAATAGTGTTTGCCGGGTACGGGATAGTTGCGCCTGGAACGGAGGAACACGACGAGTATGATTCCTACGTCCATCTGGACGTCACCGACAAGTGGGTGCTGGTTTTTCGCTACCTGCCTGAAGAGATTGCTCCGGAATTTCGGCAACATCTGAGCCGCTACTCGAGTCTGCGATTCAAGGCGATGGTGGCTCGGGATCGAGGGGCCCGCGGAGTCCTGATCATCAGTGGCCCCAATTCCCAAGTGAAGGAGGATCTGGTCGGCCTCTCATTCGATAGTTCGCAGGCCGGGACCAGCATTGGGGTGATTTCGGTGACCGATGCCTTTGGGGAGCAGCTGCTGGAGTCTGTCGGTGAAAGCTTGAAGATCCTCCAGGACAGGCTGGACACAGGCCAATCGGTCATGGGGTTTGAACTTCCGGGTCTTGAGCTGGAGGTGGAAATCGATATTCGGAAAGAGAAGCGGTGGGGTCGCAATGTGCTGGCCCGTCTAAGCAGCGGTGGGCAGCCGAACGATGCAGTCGTTGTGGGTGCCCACGTGGACCATCTCGGTTATGGGCGAGGAGCCGGTTCTCTGGCTCGAGAAGAAGAACGCGGTCTGATTCACTACGGGGCCGATGACAATGCCTCGGGTGTGGGAGGAGTGCTGGAGATCGCTCAATATCTGGTGAATCTAAAGGCGGGAGGAAAGCTCCCCATGAGAAGGGATCTGCTTTTTGCCGCCTGGTCAGGTGAGGAACTGGGTTTGCTGGGTTCCAGCCATTTCGTTCAGACTTTGCTGGAGGAAACTCAGTCCTCTACATTGACTTCGCAGATCGCGGCTTACCTGAACATGGACATGATTGGACGTTTGAGGGAGAGTCTTGTTTTGCAGGGGGTGGGCTCGAGTTCTGTCTGGCTGGGAGAGACGGAGAGGCGCAACGTTCCCATCGGATTGCCCATCGTCATCCAAAATGACAGCTATCTGCCGACCGATGCAACCAGCTTCTATCTCAAGGGCGTTCCACTTCTGAGTGCCTTCACAGGCGCGCACCAGGATTACCATACCCCTCGGGATACGGCGGACAAGATCAACTATGAGGGTACGGAAAAGATCGCACGCTTCATGGCGCTGATCACGCGTTCCCTGCTCACCAGTGAGAGTGCCCCCGACTATGTCGAGATGGAGAGGCCCGGGAGCTCCACGGGCCGGGCCG
>JAZFTY010000497.1:0-2942 GCA_036446935.1 Acidobacteriota bacterium
CCCTAGGCATTGCGGTCGTAGGATTCCAGGCCCGGGCGATATTTCTTTTCCTTCACGAACTGGTCAATTCCTTTGTTGCGGCCTTTCTCCGGATCAGTGGCCCGAAGTGCGACGATCTTGGCACCAATGTATTCTTCCGCCTGCGTGTAGTCCATGTTGCGGCAGGTCTTAAAGACCTCCTTGGTTGCCCGAAGGGCGGCAGGATTCTTCTCCATCAGCTTCTGGCAAAGCTTTACCGTCTCTTCCCTCAATTTCTCGCGGGGAACAGCGAAGGTCACCAGCCGCATCTCCGCAGCCTGCTTTCCAGTAAAAGTGTCCCCCGTCAGACTGTAGTAAAGGGCATCCCGATAACTCATGGCATCAGCGATCACCCGGCTGACCAGCCCACCAGGGAAAATTCCAAAGTTGATTTCGCTCAAACCAAAGATGGCATCCTCGGCAGCGATGGCAATATCGCAGGCAATCAGCTGGGTAAATCCACCACCAAAGCAGTAGCCGTTGACCATGGCTATGGTCGGCTTGGGGAACGTCAGCAGGCTTCGCCAGCGCCACTCATGGGTGGCCCACTCGGCACGCCGCCGCTCAGCCGGCTTATCATCCAGTTCCTGGAAAAATTCCTTGAGATCCTGACCGGCACACCAGCTATCCCCGGCGCCCGTGAGTACCAGCACTTTTGTCTCATCATCCGATTCCAGCTCAATGAGGACATCCACCATCTCAAAATGGAGTTGGGGACTCATGGCATTGCGCTTCTCGGGACGATTGAGGATGACCCAGGTGATGCCATTCTCTTTTTCGACCTTGACCGTCTTATAAACCTTCTTGGTCATTCACTTTACCTCCCTGTCTAATTTTGGGCCGGAGTATATTGAGCCCCCCAGGGCATGTCAAGATGGGCACAGCCCGGCTTCTTCATAGGCTGGGCTCCTCGAGGTTCCATCTTGACAATTCAACAGGCCAGTTCCAAGATGCATTGTCTATCCCATGGCCCAGAAGGAAATATTCGTTGCCCATACATCGGAGTTGAAGGAAAGGGATCGTAAAATCATCCCACACGGAAACACCGAGATTGGAGTCTATCGGGCCAACGGGAAGTTGTACGCCTACCAGAATCTGTGTGCTCATCAAGGAGGTCCGGCCTGTGAAGGACTTCTGATGCCCGAGGTCGAGGACGTCATTGCCAGGGATCAGACCTACCAGGGCCAAAAATTCAACTATGAAAAACTTCACATCGTCTGTCCCTGGCATGGTTGGGAGTACGATCTTCAGACAGGAGAGATGGTAGCGGATCGCAAGTTCCGGCTGAAGAAATTCAAAGTGGTGGAGAGAGGGGAGAAAATTTATGTCCTGGCATGAACTCCCCACCAGCGATATCCACAAGATGGCGGTCGAGGAACTGGACACCTCCAAACTCCTCACCAACGCAGCCAGACAACGGGATGAGCGGAATTACAAGGACCTGTTGATCATAGACATGGATTGTCACCACTATGAAAATGAGTCGTTGCGGGAGATCATCGAGTATATCGAAGATCCTGTCATGAAACAGGGTGCTCTGATGGCCACCGCCGGGGGTACCGGAGTGCAGACCTCCTTTTTGCCGGGCATGGTCGGCTATCAGGACATCGCGGGACGGATCACGCGCTATCCCTTGCGGAAGACCGAAAAGATCCCAACCGGTGAGAGCCATCGCGATGTGACCCTGACCCTTCGATGGATGGACGCCATGGGAGTGGACTATGTCTGCCTCTTTCCCACGCCTATGCTGGCTATGGGCTCACACCCCCAGACGGAGGTGGAAGTCAACATGGCACGAGCTTACAACCGTTGGCTTACCGAGAACATTCTCTACAGTGAGCCCCGCATCAAGTCGATGCTCTATTTGCCCTTCAACGATCCTGAAGCGACCTACAAAATGGTCCAGGACTTTGGAGACAAGAAGGGCGTGGTTGGCTTCATGGTGACGGCCGTCAGACACGCTCAGGTCTACGACAACGCCTACATGAAGACCTATTCCCTGCTCGAGGAATTGGGCAAGCCGATCGCTTTCCATGCCGGTTACAACTGGTCGGATCCCATCCTTTCCACCACCAACCGGTTCATCGCCACCCACGCCTTGGGTTTTACCTTCTTCAATGTCGTTCACTGCGCCAACTGGATTGTCAACGGGCTACCGGTGCGCTTCCCCAAGCTGAAGGTGATCTGGATTGAATCGGGCATCGCCTGGGTTCCCTGGCTCATGCAGCGACTGGACAGTGACTACAAGATGCGCAGTTCGGAGTGCCCTTCCCTCAAGAAGCTACCCAGCGAGTATATGCGCGAGATGTTTTACACCTCCCAACCCATGGAGATGCCGGATGACTTGAGCGTGCTGGAGACCACCTTCAAGATGATGAATGCGGAGACTCAACTCTTGTGGGCCTCCGATTACCCCCACTGGGACATGGACCTACCCAGCAAAATTTACGATCTGCCCATCCTTTCCGAGCAGGCCAAACGCAACATCCTGGGCGAGAATGCCCGCACCCTTCTCAACCTGGATACCAACGCGCGATTTCCCAAGTGAGCCCCTCAAGGCCGCTTGACAAATCCGCGGGTTTGGCCGCAAGATACGCAGGAAAATTCGTTCTGTTCTGACGATTACCATACGAACTTCGGAGGGTTGTTATGAGTAGAAAACGGGTCATTCCTTTCACTTTTCTATTGCTCGGACTGCTTTTGCCTGCTCCTGTCCTGTCCCAGGACTATACCGCTTTGGTAGAAGACATGGGCTATGCCGACACCATTCTGGTGAATGGGAAGATTGTCAGCATGGATGACCGGAGCAACGTCCCCAATACCCCGGGAAATATCTTTGAAGCGATGGCCATCAAGGGGAAAAGGATCATGGCCCTGGGGACCCAGGAGCAAATGCAGAGACTGGCCGGGTCCAGAACCCAGAC
>JAZFTY010000498.1:0-7089 GCA_036446935.1 Acidobacteriota bacterium
GGACCAGTGGACCACTTGCTCTCGAAACAACACCATCAGCGAGGCCGTCACCAGGAGGTAAACCGCCGTCAGTTGATCGGTCCGGCGCTGGAGGCGCGTTAGCAACGCAGCTGTTCCCATACGGTTGTTATCATCAGTCAAGGGATGTCTTTTTACGCTCCAGGAGGCCAAAAGTCCAACGGCTCACCCATCAGGCACCCGCAAAGAAACATTCAGGTATACTTGGGCGCATACAGTTACAGGATGGGGAGCGATCCCGTAACCTGTTGATTCTAAATTGCGGAGGAGAGCACGAGTGGTTTAAGGCGGCGGTCTTGAAAACCGCTGTACTCGTAAGGGTACCGTGGGTTCGAATCCTACCTCCTCCGCCACTCACCGTCATGCCAGACAATCCGGGCAATCAAACCGTGCTCAATTAACTACTTTTCTCTATGACCACGAGTAGGTTGTCAACGGACCTCACCAAGGGTACGGTACCGGTTTGTACCTCGGCGACTCCCTTCATCAGTTCCGATTCCACCAGTCCCACCAGGGTAACCTCGCCGCGGTTCACCCCGATTCGGATTAAAGCCCGGTTGCCGGAGAAGGTTCTGGGTATATTTCGGGCCAGCCTGGAGTAGACGTTGGCCCAGGAGGTCGCTTCGTCGTTCACATCCTCACCCGCTCGTTGTGCCAGTGCGAGTGGTGAGCCCAGGATTGAAAGAACCAATACCAAAACCTGGACAGAGTACCCCGGACCTCGAGACCTTGTTGTGTTTACCAAGCTTTCCATGTCGGACTCCTTTGAATCAAGAATAAACAAGACCCTATTTGTACAGCTCAACAGTTAGAATCGTAAACTGGTAAAAGTGACAGGGTTCCCCTGAAAGGATGCATCCCGCCCAGTGCAAAATCTGGAATTAAGCGGTGGGCTTGATAAAGGCCGAAGTGGGCAGTGAAGAACCTGGCCAGTTTTAGTCAATACCATGCTTGACGGCATAGCGGATCAACTCGACGGTCGAGGAACTCCCCAATCGTGACATCATGCGATACTTGTGAAATGCCACAGTCCTGGCACTTATCTTCAGGATTTTGGCAATCTGCTTCATGGAATTACCGTCCATCAGCAATCGCAGTACCTCCTGCTGGCGAGGGGTTAGATCCGGAAGCGGCTGTTCCTTTTTAGCTTCCCGAACCCAGGAGTTTGCCAGATTCTCAGTAATCCGTGTCGTGACATAGGCTCGACCCTTGTGTATTTCCTTAATTGCCCGGGATAGCTCCGTCACCTTGGACGTCTTGAGTAAGTACCCTGTGACTCCCTGGCGAAAAGCTTCTCGAGCCTGGCCTATGCTTTTGGTTTCGGCCAACACCAGCAACTTCACGTCAGGTATCAATTTGAGAAGTGAGTCGGCCACCTTATGAACTTCGAGAGCAGCCACCGAGACATCCAGCACGATAACGTCAGGTTTCTGACGAGAGGCAAGCGAAAAGAGAGTGCGTGAGTCTGCTGCGGTGCCGACGAGTTCGCATTCAGACTCCAACAACCTTTCAAAGGTGGCCCGCAAAATGCTGGACTCACCTGTTAACAAGACCCGAGGCTGTTTCATCGATTCTCCAAGCCCCTTTCCAGCCATCCTCTTCTCCCTCGAACTGAGTGGGAAATAGTGGCTAATAGAACTTTATAGACCAATGTGACCCCCCGTAAACTGTCAAAACTAACAGGCTTCTTCTAAACCCATCCGAGAATCAACTCTGCAGATCAGGTTAAGGTTGAGTTGATGGGGAAAGCAACTGTCAGAAATAACAGTTTTCAGGAGAAAAGCGACGAGAGGATAGAGGTTAGCCCAACATTCCTTCCCGGATGGCCAATTGGATCAGCTCGGCGTTACTGGTGAGACCGAGTCTTTTCATGATGCGGTATTTGTGAAAGGCAACGGTTCTTGGAGCCACATTCAAGACAGCGGCCGCCTGCTTCATTGAGTTTCCTTCGGCCAGTAACTGCAGAATCTCTCGCTGCCGTGCGGTCAGTTTCGAGACCTTCCGACCTCCGGGGTCCTGAACGAAGGATTCCAGCATTCCCTGGGCAACCATCGGCGTCACGTAGGCCCTTCCCATGGAAACCTCCTCGATGGCCTGGAAAAGCTCCGAAGCAGCAGAGTTTTTAAGGAGGTATCCGGACGCTCCCAGCCGAAAGGCTTCTGCAACCAAGCCGGGATCTTCGTTTACGGTAAGAAAGATCAACTTTGCATCTGGCCTCTTCTGCTTGATCTGGTGAGCCGCGTCCAACCCATTCAATTTGGGCATGGAGAGATCCAGCAGGATGATATCGGGATTGAGGCGTTCAGCCTCAATCAAAAGTTCACGACCATCCGCAGCCGTTCCTACCACGTCGTATTTGGGCTCCAAGAGCTTCACGAAAGCTTCAACCAGTAGTGCGTGATCGTCTGCAACCAGGATGCGTAAGCGCCCCATAGGATGTTCCCTCGAGTACCTGCATTTTACCAGTATATCGAGAATCCTCAAAGCCTAATCTCAGGAGGCAAAGGAGTTAGCCTGGTGTTGGAATGAGGGTCGTTGATTCTGCCCTCTTCGAGCTACTCAGAAATAACGCTTGACTGTACCGGGAGTGTGGAGCATCGTAAGCCTGTGAAGACGACAGAACGCCGCCGGTTTGAACGCTGGGAGACTTCAATCCCCTGTGCTGTGGAATGGGAAGGATCATCCACCACAGGCCGAATCGCCAACCTCTCCTTTGGTGGCGCATTGATTAAGCAGGTGGAGGTCACGCCTCCCAAGGGCACTCGCGCCACCATTCGGTTTGAGGTCCAAAAGCAACAGATTAAACTGAGCGGCAGTCTGGTGGCCAAGATTCTACGAACGGTTGAGGAGTTCAAGGAAGAAGGCAAGGGAATGGTTTGGCTTGGTGTACAATTCGAGGGATCAGAAGAAGAAATCAAGTCCAAGTTGATCCCCGTTTTTCGAACTCTGTTTCCTGACCAGGATCAGTAGTTTCCGACTCGTTTCCCGACTGGGGATCATCGGCTAGACCCAAGCAACAACGACCCAGGTAGGAGATCGTGAATCTTCGCTCAATTCTCAGTTATTTTTCGAATGATCTGGCCATTGATCTAGGTACCGCCAATACCCTCATTTATGCTCGGGGAAGGGGAATCATTGTCAATGAACCTTCCATTGTGGCTATTAACAAAGCCACCAATAAGGTGGAAGCGGTCGGACATCAGGCCAAGGAGATGCTGGGCCGCACGCCGGTGAACATCGTTGCCATCAAACCGATGAGAGATGGGGTTATTGCCCATTTTGACCTGACTGAAGAGATGCTCAAGTACTTCATCAGAAAGGCCCATTCCCGCAAGCATTTCCTGGCTCCGCGAATTGTCATTGGTACCCCATCGGAGATCACTCAGGTGGAGAAAAGGGCGATCAGAGACACGGCCTGGGCTGCCCGAGCCAGCGAGGTTTACTTGGTGGAACAGGCCATGGCTGCGGCCATTGGTGCGGGGCTCCCCGTCACAAAAGCAGGAGGAAATCTGATTGTGGACATCGGTGGAGGAACGACCGATGTTGCTGTGATCAGCTTATCCGGCATTGTCTATGGTCGCTCAGTCCGGGTGGCAGGTCACGCCATGGATGAGGCCATCATCCAATACATCAGAAGGAAGCACAATCTGCTCCTGGGAGAGCGTGGAGCTGAGCGAGTGAAAATTGAACTAGGCTCCGCGGCACCGCTGGATGAGGCAATGACGATGGAAATCAAAGGGCGTGATCTGATCGAAGGGGTGCCGAAGACCATGACGATCACGGATGCGGAGGTTCGAGAGGCCTTGTCCGACGCCATCAACGCCATTGTCTATGCCGTGCGTGCGGCCCTGGAACGAACGCCTCCCGAAATTTCCGCAGACATAGCCGATAAGGGAATGGTCGTGACCGGAGGGGGAGCCCTGCTAAAGAACCTGGATGTACGACTCACGCAGGAGACAGGACTTCCTGTGTTGTTGGCTAAGGATCCTATGTCGTCAGTGGTTCTGGGTATAGGAAAGATGCTTGGTGATATGACCCTCCTCAAAAGGATCAGCTCTGCGTGAGTCTACCTTCATTCCAGAAATTGGGACTACTGTGGAGCTTTCTTCCATCGGAGTGTCCACTGACCGGCTACCTGGACCGGTACCAGCTCAGATGGAGAAATGGACTTCCCATCGCTTTGAATGACTGCCCACCTTCCTGCAAAAAAGGCCGACTTGCGCTCCGACTTCACTCGTTGTGATGAAATTCTGACCGCCTTGAAACCGACAGGCACGTTGCGGGGACGGCGCCTGGAGAATTGAACATGGTGGATTGGCCCACGACGAAAATGGGAGGGCCTATGGACACCGAATACCTGACGATGAAGCCGCGTATGGAGAGGAAGTAACCGATGGTGGTGTCTTCGATGGGCTCTGTTGAAATGCTGATGAGGCCCTCGAGTCAAAGAGATGGCGCGGACGGAATGTCTTCTAACGACTCGGTGGGTTTGTTGTCTGAAACGGCCATCTCCCAACATCCACACCGATGTTCCCAGGTATAGGGTGAGTAGGATGAGCGCCGAGTTGCGGATGGTAGTTCGGGTCATATCTTCCTCCCTGTTCTTAGCCCGGATGATGCATAAATTCTTTATTGCACCGACGAAATCATCCGCCCTGACTGCGTTGCACTCGGTCGGCCTCCTCAACGTACTGCAGAGAGTACGTTTGCGGGGTCCTGCCGTCGCGCGTGGCGCAACGCACTCAGGTCGGCGCTTTCGTCGCTTCGTGACAAGAACCTATGCATACTCCGGGCTGGAATTATCTGCGATTATACACCAAGGATCACCTTTCGTTAGAGGTTTTAAGAGTCTGCTCGATGCCTCAGTGATCTTCTTCTTCTAAGGCGCGAAACACGGGGATGAGTTGGGAACTCACCTTTTCTATGGGGTCCTGAAATTGCACGCCAATGGAACCGCTTTCTCCCGGTTCTTGGGATTCCGTGAGGGTATGGACGACTCGGGAAGTGAGTTCCCCCCTCAACTGGACCTGTCCCTCCTCGGCCTGAAAGGTGAGGACGACGAAAGCATGTTCGGGTGGAATCGCACTGAGCCGGGTAATCAAGGCTCCACCCAGGGACAGATTGGATATCTGTCCCTTTATGATATGGCCGTGCCAGTACAGGGTACAGGGAATGGGGATCTTATAGCGTTCAAATTCGCGCCGCTCGTCCATCATTAGCGCCACAATTATAGTGGACTCACTGAACCGATCAAGCAGAAAACCTGGGTTCGACTTCTTCCAGGTAAGATTTGGAACCGATGATCGTGATCCGGTCCAAGACACGTGTCTCCATGACAGGTTAATGAGGCCCGGCTTAGCACCGTCTTTGACTCACCCACGGCTTAAGTTTTAGGCTAGAAGTATGCTTTCTGGGGGGCCATCAAGCCAATAGCCAGGAATCGAGAGGAGAGAAGATGAGTACTTTTAGTCAACGCATGGTGGGAGCGGCCAAACTGGAAGTGGCTATCTATAAGGAGATCAGAGCGGATACCCAGGCCACCGGCCAGGCATTGGGCGTGGTAGCGCTCTCCAGCATCGCCCAGGGCATTGTTGCCTTCGCCCAGGGAGGAATTCGCGGATTTGCCCTGAGAACCGCTACCTCTCTAGTCGTGTGGTTGGTGTGGGCCTTGGTTGTGTACCTGGTTGGAGCCAAGATCATCCCTGAGCCCCAAACACGCTCAGACATCGGCGAAGTGCTGCGCACCACTGGTTTTGCCGCCTCTCCCGGTCTGCTGTGGGTGCTGGGTTTGGTTCCCGGACTGGGTTTTTTGACGGTGGTCGTCGTGAGCGCCTGGATGTTTCTGGCCATGGTCATCGCGGTTCGGCAAGCACTCGACTACGAGAGTATGGAGCGAACCATGGGGGTGTGTCTGGTTGGCTGGTTCCTGCATGTCTTGATCGGCTCGATGCTGAGGTAGCCTACAGAGCAGGCGAGCAGGCTTCCCGCGCCTGTGATGGGTCTCATTGGATGAGGTTACCGAAGGAACTCACAGAACTGGCCGAATTCACCGATACTCGGTTTCGACCGGAGTGGGAATTTCTGCGCATCACCAATATCTTCCTGATGGTCTTTGGCAGATGCTATGAGAGCCGTTACAAAGGGCATGTCTTCCGATATTACAAGGATTGCTACTGGACTGGGGAGAACCATACTAACCGGATCTATATTGAGAAGAGGATCAAACTTTTCCATTCCCGTCCTCTCAATCTCGGCTTGCAATGTTATTTCAATCTGAGCCAGATCAGCTTGTATCGATTGTTGGTTAGTGAATCGCGAAACATATTTGCCTCCCAACTGGGCATTGGCCTGAATGGTCTCCAATGCTATGCCGCTGAAACCACACCTGCCCGGGCGCTTTTGTCACGATCTAAGACGGCCGCCGGCCTTTGGGAAGCTGGTGGATCTGGCGCAGAACCTCTCTGGACGGCTCGTACTGGTGGACGAAGGGGTGATGATCTTCTTTAGCCAGAAGCCAGACCAGAGGATGCTGGACACCCTGCATGAACTCAGCACCGCTCTAAGTGAGTCCAAGCTTCTTCCAGATCAGCGTACCTATAGGACTCTTAGTGTCGGTTACCTCCTGGTTTCACTCGGCTTTCTTTTTGCCCTGACGGTGCTGCTAATGCTGATGAGATGAGAGGCTCTGGGCTTGGGAGTTCCTCTAGGGTGCAACCACCGGCGACAGATGGTTGTGAAGTTCCTTCCACTGGCCGTCGCGTTTAATCACCACCCCGGTGCGCCGCATCATCACCTGGTTGGTCGTCCCATTGGGAGAGGTGGAGGATCCCACCACGTAGCCTGTGGTGATGGCGATGTCTCCAAAGACCTTGACGTCGACCTGGATGAGTCGGTGATTGTACTTCATACCCGCATCGAACTGGGCTTTGAGGCTTTTCCTCTCCTCCTCTGTGGTGGTGCCTTCACTGAGGAGCCCTCCACCAGGGCCGTAGCCGTCCCGTTCGGGCAAATGATATTGTACCCAGGTATCCACGTCTCCGTTATTGCGTGCGAGATAATGGCCCTTCTCCA
>JAZFTY010000499.1:0-9769 GCA_036446935.1 Acidobacteriota bacterium
CTCCGGACCACCTCCCAGATGCGGAGGTCTTCCTCGCCAAAAGGAACCGACTGATCCAATACAAAAAGCACCACATCGCATTGCCGCAAGTACTCCAGCGACTTCTGGACGCCAAGCTGCTCCAAAGGGTCCTCAGTCTCCCGGATTCCCGCCGTGTCCACCAGGCGGGCCGGGATTCCCCCTAAGTTGATGGTCTCGGTCACTGCGTCCCGTGTGGTTCCAGGGATAGCCGCAACAATCACCCGATCGTACTCCACTAACGCATTGAACAAACTAGACTTACCGGCATTAGTCCTGCCAGCAATGGTAACCGTCATTCCCTCCTGCACTATTCTTCCCAGACGAAAACTTTCTTCCAGTTCCTCCAGCTGCTGATCGACCTGTTGCAACGCTTCGGCCAGCCTCCCGCCCTCTTCCAGCTCAACACTCTCCTCCACAAACTCGACCGCCGTCTCCATCTGGCATAAAATGCGCACAAGTTCATTCTTGATGGGCTCCAGTGCTCGAGAAAGCTTTCCCTCCAGTTGTTCAGTAGCTATCCTGGCCTGGAAAGCCGTCTGGCTGTCGATCAGATCACGGACTGCTTCTGCTTGAGCAAGATCCAACTTGCCGTTCAGGAAGGCTCTGAGCGTGAATTCGCCCGGCTCAGCCAAATGAGCCCCAGCCTCCAACAAACTTTCAACGATTTGCTGGACCACCACAGGGCTGCCATGACAGGAGATTTCAATCATGTCCTCCCCCGTGTAAGAGGAAGGGCTGGGAAAATACGTCACCAAGGCCTGATCCAACGGGTTTCCAAGGGTGTCCAGAATGCGCCCCAACAACGGCCGGTGGGGAACCCAATCGGCCCGACCCTGGGCCCGGAAGTGGCTAGTCACAAATTCCTTCGCCTGTTGACCGCTCAAGCGCACGAGTGAAATTGCGCCGCGACCAGGAGGACTCGCAACGGCAACAATGGTTCTCTTTGGGCCGTAACTCACCGTAGTGAAAAGGTTAGCCGGGACTATGAGTAGGTTTTCGTGACGAAGTGTCGCAGGCGTATTCTTGCAGTACGCCGAGGAGACCACGGGCACCCGCTTGCGGGTCGGGGGTACCCGCTTTTGCGGGTCGCGCAGTCGGTGCGCAGCGCACGCTGGATGATCGCGGCACTGGAGTAGACAATTTATGCATAATCCCGGCTTACGGTAAGGGGAGGATCACCACACGGCGTTGTGCACCAATCCCCTCGCTTTCGGTGCTGACGCCAGCTTCCTGGGCTAATGCCAGATGGACGACGCGCCGTTCGCTGGCAGGCATGGGTTCCAGTGGAAGAAGGTTGCCTGAGTGCTTGACTGTTTCCGCCGCTTCGCGGGCCAGGATCTCAAGCTCAGCCTCGCGGGTTGCTCGGTAATCATTGCAATCAACGACGAAGCTCCACTGTTGGGGCGATTTCTCGTAGAAGGCGCGATTGAGTAGGTGGTTGATCGCGTAAAGGAGTCGGGCGTTGCTACTCACCACCATGGGAGCGTCCTGGCCAGAAAGCCAAACCGTCATGGTGTGATCTTCTGGTTCGCATCGAAACTCCAACTCAAGGCCGGTGGCCTTGAGTAATTCCTCTAAGAAATGTCCGACTTCACTCTCCAGCTTTTCTTTGTCGACGTTCATGACTGGCTCAATCGGTCTGTCATTTTTTCTTCGAAGGCTTCTTCGCAGGTGCCTCTGCCGTCGCCTCTTGCCATCTCTGGGTCAAAAACTGGAACATCATACCAAAGAGGTTGCTGAACAGAAAATAGAGGACCAGGCCACTGGAAAAGTTCAAGAAAAAGAAGGTAAAGACTACGGGCAGAGCCATCATCATCTTGCGTTGGGTGGGATCACCGGCCGCCGGTGTCATCTTTTGCTGAACCACCATGCTGATGCCCATCAAGATCGGCGTCACATAATAGGGGTCATGCCGGGAAAGGTCCTGAATCCAACCGATAAAAGGAGCTCCCCTCAATTCCATTGAGGAATACAACATTTGATAGAAAGCGAAAAGAAAGGGCATCTGGATCACCAACGGCAGACAACCCCCCAGAGGGTTCACGCCGTGCTCCTTGTACAGGGCCATGACTTCTTCGTTCTTCTTGGCCTGGCGGGGGTCAGTGCGCTTCATTCGCTTGTATCGATCCTGAATGGCCTTTATCTGGGGCTGAAGCACCGACATTTTTTTCATGGAAGCCGTCTGCTTGTAGCGCACGGGGGCAAGCACCAGATTAATCCCGAAGGTGAGGGCGATGATGGCCCAACCGTAGTTGCCGAGGTAGCGGTAGAGAAAATTCAAGCTGAGCAGTAAAGGTCTCACCAAAAAGGCAAACCATCCATAGTCAATCAGTTGGTTCAAGGTTGGATCTGTGGCTTGCAGCACCTGGTAGGACTTGGGCCCCAGAAACGCTGAATAGCTAGCGCCCGCTTCCATCTCCACCTCGGCACGCAATAAGGCCCTCTCCAGGCCTTCGCCATCAGGGGTTTCTTCAACAAAGCCGCTGTGGGTGATGGTTCCGCCGCGGATCCTGTCAGGACTCAAAAGCAAATAGGTAAAGAATTTGCTGTCCAAGGCAATCCAGCGTGCTCCGGCGGCTAATTGGGCCGGCGCCTCTTCCACTTCTTCCGCAGTGTACCGCTGCACCGCCCCATTCGAGAAGTAGGCGGCTTTAGGATCCGCGAAGTCTTGGTCCGTAGTGGACGAAACTTCTCCGATTCCCGGCCCTAGCAGCACGGAAAAGGGGACGGACCGGCCCTGAACCCGGACATCCGTTTCCATATCCACAACATAGCCTTCTGCAGGAATGCGGATGGTTCGACTCACCTCGATCAAGGAATCTCGATAATGAAAAGTAATTTCCGCCGGGGCTTGAACTCTGACCCCAGCGACTCCAGTTACTTCATACACGGCTCCCATCAGACGCCTGTCCCATTCTTCATCTCCTGTGCGGATCCCGAACGCCTGCCTCATGGGCTCGGGTAATTGCTGGGGAATCATCTCCAGGAGCCGGTCGTCTGTTGTGCGATAGTTCCTGAGCTGAGCGCTCTGCAAAACGACACCCGCGTTGCTGAACCGCAGTACCAGGTCTTGGTTCGTCACCTCGATGATCTGGCGAGCGACAAGGGCCGTTGGCTCCGCCTCCTCTGTTGCAGGGATTTCCTGGGGGAGTTCACGACTGACCGCGGGCGGCCCTAACTCCTCCACTTCAACGGCCGGTTCCGGGGCCGGTAATGGCGGGGGGCCACCAGTGAAATAGGGAACCAGGAACAGAATAGCCATGGATAAAACCATGGCTAGTAGCAGCCGTTTTTCCATGCCCATTTCAGGGGGGTCTTGGATGGCCATAGTTTGTTCGCTCTTTACGGAATAGGGTCGCCCCCCCCGGGGTGCCAGGGGTGGCATCGGAGTACTCTCTTCAAGCCAAGGTAAGCGCCACGCGCGACCCCAAACTTATCGATCGCTTGGTACATATACTCAGAGCAAGAAGGGGCAAATCGGCAGGATGACGGCAGAATAGGCGCAAGGAGGGCCTGATAGACCCTGATCAATCCCATCGGTAGCGCTTTCACTTCCTTATCCTCTCCTCCCGGGCGGCGCGGCTTTTCTCTTCCACCGCAGAATTCCCTTGAGGATGTCTTCCTGAATCTGTTGATTACGGGCCCGGGCCGCTGACCGCTTTGCGTTGACCACCAAGTCGCAGTGGGGAAAGAGGGCTTGCTTGTTCGTTCTGAAGATTTCGCGCAGGCGGCGCTTAATTCGATTTCGGACTACTGCCCTACCGATCTTCCGGGAAGCAGTAATCCCCAGCCGATGATGCGGTCGCCCGTTCTCCAGCATGTAGAGAACGAAATATGTCGATTGGATCTTATCGCCTCGCTCATACACGCCCAAGAACTCTTTCCTCTTGCGAAGGCGCTCCGCCTTAGAAAACCCGTGTCCTTGGTCATCCACTCACCGTCAACCTCTTACGGCCTTTCGCTCGCCGTCTTCTTAATACGGATCGGCCTGAGCGTGTGCTCATTCGCTCACGGAAGCCGTGTTTCTTCCGGCGGCGCCTGTTTCGTGGTTGAAATGTCCGTTTCATAACTTCCTCTTGTCCCTCGTTTTCTCTACGGAGAAGGGTGATGGTACCAACTTTGCCCCTTCGATTCAACTCCACCGGAGCGGCCCAGCGGAAGGCCCCCATACCCCGGAAAGCCCGAGACTACTTCTTCAGGCTTACCCCCTACATTCCCTTCCTCTCATGGCTGGCGTCACGCGGATAACAACCAAGAACTTCCAAAAACTCAGTGAGTTCTCCCAGGTGGTCCAGCGCCTTCAGGGTGCTTTCCTGACCGGTATTCCCTAAAAAGTCCAAATAGAACAGGTACTCCCAGGGCCGTCCGTGAATAGGCCTGGATTCGATTTTAGTAAGATCGATATCTCGGAGTGCGAAAACACTGAGACACTTAAAAAGAGCTCCAGCTGCATTCCCGAAGCTAAACGCAATCGAGGTTTTATCGGCCTTCAACCTTGTTTCCAGTTCGCGGCCCAGCAACACAAATCGGGTGAAATTTTCTTTGTTATCCTGGATTCCCTTCATCACAATATTCCCGCCATAATATTCTGCGGCTTGCCTCCCTGCAATGGCTGCGCAGTCGCGTAGGTTCTCCTCCACAATGCGCTTTACGCTCCCCGAAGTATCATAGGCGCTACGCTTGACCAGGCCTGGAAATTTCTCGAAGAAACGATCACATTGGTCCAGGGCGACCGGGTGAGAAAATACCGTGCGGATCTCTTTAAAGGAGACACCCGGTGCTGTAATGAGGTTGTGTTTGATGTGGAGATTGATTTCTCGGGTAATCTTCAGTTTGTGTCGCAAGAGCAGGTCGTAGTTTTTATGAATAGACCCGGACAGGGAGTTCTCTAAAGGGATCAGGCAGTATTGGGTATCGTTTTCTGCAGCAAGCTTAAAAACCTCTTCGAAGCGCTCGCAGCAATGCAGCACAACTTTGTCTCCCAGGAGCCGCGTTGCCGCGACCTCACTGTAAGATCCGCGCTCTCCCTGAACGGCTACTGTTATTTCTTCCCCCGTGCTATTCACTTCAATTCGGCAATCAGCGCTTGGATCGCCCTGCCGCCCTTCCACAAGATTATAAATAATCTAACTTATTGCCTTAAAGCTACTTATCTCTCTTTCACACAGGTGTGCAGCTCAAAGGCTGTGTTTATTCTCCGAATTGCTGTGCTTTTGCGGACCCAAGAACTTAACTCCTTAAACCCTTATTTTTTATCCACACGGTTCTCCACCCCTGTAATACCTGTATCTTATATCGTATAGATCCTTTTTCAACAAAATACACAACCCCTACTACTACTAGAGAAATTAAGTTATTAAATTAATCAGAAGAGTCTTCGTGAGAGCATTTGGCGGAGGTACATGGGAATCGAACCCACCGACCACGACTCGCGCAGCAGTCCGGCTGGTTTTGAAGACCAGGCCCGTCACCAGACGGGGAGTACCTCCTACCGCGGCAGTATACTACCCCATTTCAGCTTTTCCCTTGGTTCGATATCACCCACCTCGTTATACTCACAGCCAACCGGGAATGAAGATTATAGCTAACCCAAGAGCCGGGCATAAAAGAGGGGCTCGCGCAATTAGAGAGTTTCGATTGCTCCTTGGAGCGAAGGGAATCAAACATGAACTTTTCGAGACGCGGTACCCAGGTCATGCAACAGAACTCGCTCAGAGTTTCGCTGAAAAAGGCGACCCCCGAATTATTGTTTTCGGCGGGGATGGGACTATTTCCGAGGTAGTCAATGGCACTGTGAATACCGAGGTAGAGCTTGGGATTGTATCTGTGGGGACAGGGAATGACTTAGCTCGAAGCTTTAACCTCCCTTACAATAAACCGGAGGAAGCTCTAGAAGTTATCCTCAATGGGGGACCTACGAAAGTCGATGTGGGTTGGGAGGAAGAGCGGTGTTTTATTTCCACCCTAGGGTTGGGTTTTCCCGCGGTTATAGCTCAGGAAGCGAACAAGATGAAGTACTTGAAAGGGTCCCCCGCCTTTTTTATAGCCGCCTATAAGGCCGTAAACCACCTGCGGGCTATCCCGGTAAAAATCACACTAGACAATGAAACCCTGAATGTGAATTGCACGTCAGTTTTGATTCAGAACACACCTTTTTGCGGTGGCGGGTTGCTGATGGCTCCGGCAGCGCGAATGGACGACGGCCTCTTTGATGTGGTCGTGGTGAAGGATATCGGGAAAGTGGATTTAATGCTGAATTTCCCGAAGATTTATAGCGGCCGCCACTTAGAACACCCTAAGTTCTCTTTGTACCGCTCCCGGTCTGTCAGGATAGACACGCCGACAAACCAGAGTAAAATGTTCGACGGCGATATTTATGGTCAAACGCCAGTGAACGCGAAAGTCCTTAGAGGTGCGGCCACAATCATAGGGCCCCCACGTTGAGAAGATGAATAGAATCCAAGAAGCCTTAGAACACAAAACGATTTTCATCACCGGCGCCACGGGCTTTCTGGGGCAACCTTTGGTGGAGAAAATCTTGAGAATCGCCCCAAAGGTGGATCGACTTTATCTTCTGATCCGCCCCAGAGGGCAACGCGGCGGACAGACGATGACGGCCGAAGAGCGATTAATCAAGGAGTTGTTTCGTTCCAATGTGTTTGATCGGCTTCACCGCTCCTATGGCGATAAAAGCAGGGCTTTCCTTGAAGAGAAATTAGTTGCGGTATCCGGCGATATCTCAAAGGAAGGATTAGGCATCGATGCGGCCCTGAGAATCCGACTCCAGGAAGAGGTCGACATCGTGATCAATAGTGCCGCAGCCGTGTCTTTTGATGCGCCACTCGACGAGGCGCTGGCAGCGAATGTCTTGAGTGCTGGCCGCATCGCCGAATTCGCCAACTCCTGTGAAAAAGCGATATTGGTCCATGTTTCTACGGCATACGTCAACGGCGGCAACAGTTATAGCGTTCCCGAGACGGTTCACCGCGCAACTTCCTCATCGGAAACGGAGCCCATCCACCCTAAAGGGAAATTTAGCGATGTCGCGCGCGAGGTGGAACACATCCGCAAAATGATCAGCCAGGTAGAGGAAACCTCTCGGGACCCGAAGATCAGGGAGGAGCTGCTCAAAGAATTGCGTAAGCCTCGGAGAAGAGGCAAAGGGATGACTCGTGCTGTCAAGCTCGAGAGCCTGCGGAAAAAATGGGTGCAGCGCCGCCTGACGGAAGAGGGCATGAAGTGGGCCCGCCAGCGGGGGTGGAATGACACCTATACCTACACCAAGGCACTGGGCGAGCAAATGATTCTCGGCGCAAGAAACGAGGTTCCCACCGTGGTGATTCGCCCCTCGGTCATCGAAAGCAGCCTCTCGGAACCCAGCCCCGGGTGGCTGGACGGCTTGCGGATGGCCGACCCTCTCATTGTAGCCATCGGCAAGGGACGCCTCAGGTCGCTGCCTTTGGACGCTAGCGTGATTCTCGATCTGGTCCCTGTTGACCTGGTGGTCAATGCACTACTGGCCACCATTCCGCGAGCAGCACAGGAGGGTGGGGTGAAGGTGTACCACGTAGCAACGGGTGCCAAGAATCCAGTGACCCTGGGGGAACTCCATTTGCTCGTTTACGAATATTTCCAGAAAAACCCCATGCTGGATCGTCGGGGAGAGCCCATTCGCATCAAGCCACTTAAGTTCCCCAAGCCGAGCACCTTTCGGTTGCAACACAAACTGAAGACCGTTTCTCTTGAGACGGCCGAGCGCACTTTACGGAAGCTGCCTGCCTCCCGGAGGACGGAAAAAGTTAAGCGAAAAATCTCCACGGCCAGAGTAGCTTTCGACAAGCTTTACTATTATGGGGAGATCTACCGCCCCTACCTAAACCTGAACTGCCGATTCGAAGTAGACAATACAGTAGAACTTTTCAACTCGCTCAACAAAGAGGAAAAAGAACTCCTTAATTTCGACATTGGGCAATTAAACTGGCGACACTACATTCAGAATGTCCACATCCCTGGAATCAAGAAGCATGTCCTCAAGATCGAAGGAGTTGGAGCCTTGTCGGTGAAAGACATGGCTTCCTGGGATGCACTGACCATCAATACGCTGATTGAGCGCTCCGCCGAGAAGTTCCCAACCAAAACAGCGCTCCAGATCAAGCGCGAGGGCTACTGGCAAAGATTCACCTATAAAGACCTGCATG
Source organism: Acidobacteriota bacterium (assembly GCA_036446935.1). GTDB lineage: Bacteria > Acidobacteriota > UBA6911 > RPQK01 > JADFOI01 > JADFOI01. The sequence continues at coordinate 8,220 of JAZFTY010000499.1, forward strand.
AGGCGGCACAGAAAATAGGACAGGCTTTTCTGGAGATGGGACTGCAGAAAGGCGACCGCGTTGTCCTTTACTCGGAAAACACACCGGAGTGGGGCGCCGCCTATCTGGGAGCTGCTTCTATCGGCGTCGTTGTTGTTCCGTTGGATGCCCAGACCTGGCACAAAGAAGTCTGGTCGGTAGTGCGATTTACCCAAAGCCGGGCGTTGCTGGCCTCTGAATATTGCCTGGCGAGGCTCGCATCCGAGGCATTGAAAGAAAACGAGGCCCGGGAATCTCCCGTGACCTTGCTGAACGTCAATCAGCGTTGCCAGCCTTTCGCCTTAAATGAGTATCCTCGTAGCACCCAACCACCCCGCCAAGAGGCCACTCTCAGGGAAAAGATTCAGGTGGAGCCTAGCGACCTGGCCTCGATTATTTTCACAAACAGCACTGCCGTTGATCCTAAGGGGGCCATGCACACCCACCGTAATTTCATCGCCAACTTGCTAGGGGTTAACCACCACCTGCCGGTCACGGAGAGCGACCAACTCCTTTCGGTACTTCCACTGTCCCATGCCCTGGAGTTCACCTGTGGATTCTTGATGTCTATTTATGGTGGCGCCACGGTAACCTACGTTCACTCACTCAAACCGAAAGTGATCCTGGAATCGATGCAAGAAACGGGAACAACCTGCATGCTGGGGGTTCCCACCCTCTATGCCCTGATTCGAGATGATATTGAGCGGCGTATTTTGAGGACACCCAAATCCCCGCTGAAGTCGAATTTACTGAACACCTCGAAACGGGTGAGCCAGTCGGTGGAGCGGGCCCTGGGCAAAAACATCGGCCGGCAACTGTTTTCCCGTTTACACCAGGAGTTTGGAGGGCAGATCAGATTGTTTGTGAGTGGCGGATCGGCGTTGGGAGAAAAACTCTATGACGAGTTCAAGGTACTGGGAATGCCAATCTATGAAGGCTATGGCCTGACCGAAACTGCACCGGTGCTTACCGTCAATCCATTTCAGCGCAGCAGGAAGGGCTCAGCCGGGAAGCCCCTCCCAGGTGTGGAGATCGGGATCTTTCACCCCGACAAAGAAGGTATTGGCGAGATCATTGCGCAAAGCCCCAGCCTGATGGAAGGCTACTACAATAATCCAACAGCCACGGAAGCCGTGATCCAAGACGGTTGGTTTCATACCGGAGATCTGGGTTGGGTAGATGCCGATGGGTATGTGTACGTGACGGGGCGAATCAAGGATGTCATTGTCACGGGCGCTGGCAAGAATGTTTACCCCGCCGATCTGGAAGCAATCTACCAGAGCATCCCTGCCATCAAGGAGATTTGCGTACTGGGGGTCAAGAGCGGGCTCACCGAGGACATCCACGCCGTCTTGACCCCCGCCGATCCTCCGGAAACCCGAGCCCAGGCTGAGATGAAAAAGGAGATTCAGAGAGAGATTCAAAGGCTCGGAAAAGAGTTGCCCAGCTATCACCGGCTCCAACATATCCATGTCTGGTTTGAACCCCTCCCCCGGAACGATTCGGGAGAGGTCTGCAGAGAGGCGGTACGG
>JAZFTY010000500.1:0-10549 GCA_036446935.1 Acidobacteriota bacterium
TCCAGACTGAAGCCATGATAGGGAGAGTGATGCAGGCCGGTCAGGAACCCTTCCACCACGGTCTTGGCGACCAACTGCAGATCTCTGATGCGGGACAGCACCTGGGGATCGATGAATCGGTTGGAATCTGCAGTTCTGATCATCTTAGAGTCCCGATTGCGGGGGGGGGACGGCTTTCAGTAGTCGGTCGACGATATCCTCTGGCGTGATTCCCTCCGACTCGGCATGAAAGTTGGTCAGTATGCGATGACGCAGCACGGGCTTGGCCAGAGCTTGAATGTCTTCGGTTGAAACGGTGTAGCGCCCTTTCAAAAGGGCTCGCACTTTTCCTCCCAAGACCATAAATTGCGAGGCCCGCAGGCTGGCACCGTACCTCACCCACTCGTTGATGAAGTCCTGCTTCGCCTCACCGGGTCGAGTGCTGCCTGTGAGTTGGACCGCGTAGCGCACGATCTCTTCGTTGGCTGGGATTTTTTTCACAAGTTCCTGATAGCGGAGAATTTCTTTGCCCGAAACCACCTGGGTAATCTCCTTTGCCGGTTCACCCGTGGTTTTTGTGACCACCTTGATTTCCTCGGCTTCGGGAAGATAATCAATCATGATGTTGAACATGAACCGGTCCAGCTGGGCTTCAGGCAGGGGATAGGTTCCCTCCAGTTCAATCGGGTTCTGGGTGGCCAGGACGAAGAAGGGGGGATCCAGCGGGTAGGTGATTCCTCGAACTGTGACTTCTCGTTCCTGCATCGCTTCCAGCAAAGCCGCCTGAGTCTTGGGAGGCGTGCGATTGATTTCATCGGCCAGAATGACATTGGCAAAAACGGGACCGGGAACAAATTCCAAACGGCGACGCCCCGTGGCAGGATCTTCCTCGATGATCTCGGTCCCGGTGATGTCGGTGGGCATCAGATCTGGAGTGAACTGAATGCGTTTGAAGATCAGTCCCAGGGTCTGGGCCACACTGTGGACCAGGAGCGTCTTGGCCAGCCCGGGAAGTCCCGTGATGAGGCAATGTCCCCCCACATAAAGTGAGATCAAAACCTGTTCGATGACTTCGTCCTGACCGACGATGACTTTTCGCAGTTCGTGAAGGATTTTCTTCTGCGAATCCAGCATCTCCTCAACCAGTGCCTGGATGTCACCTTCTTCAGCTTGCTTTACTTCTGCCATGTCGTCTCCTTACGTCGAAATTCCAAATTCAAAATTCCAAATCCAAAACTCAGTGCGTTAATCCATAGATAATGTAGTTCACTCCAAACTTGAAGGCTTCGTTAGAGAGGTTGACAGGCGTGAAGGACTCATCGGCCCATTCCCAATAGTCTCCGATGTCGTTATTGTAGTTGGCCACGGCCAAAAGCCGCTTCTGTTCATCGAACATGCCGTAAAACCTGGGCTTGCCCGGAACAGCATAGGGTGGAACCATGTCCAGTGTTTCGATGTCGTAAAAGCAGTGAAAGATCGGATCATCTAAGGTCAGCTCTTGAAAGCTCCGCTCAGGCAGGACTTTCTTCATGGCAGCGGTCAGGTTTTCCCATTCCTGAATTCCGCGGAAATCATCAAAGATGACAAAGCCGCCTCGAGAGAGGTAGGCCCGAAGGTTGGCAGCTTCTTCATCGGTGATGTTCCAATATCCAGGCTCACTGACATAGAGAATGGGGTAATTCATGATCAGGGGATCGTCCATATCCAGGACCAGATAGGAATCGGGTGTGGTTTGTATGGATGTGACTTCCAGCAGGATCTTCAAGAAGTTCTTCTCGGCCCGAGGGTAGTCATGGGCCCAGGGCGGGGGGCCCCAACTTCCCATGCCCAAGAAGTCCACATACCCGTTGTAACGGATGCGGGCGAATTGAAAGAGGTTCACATCACCGGGGTCTCGGGCAGGATCCACTTCGTCCAGACTCAGGATGGGCATCACGGAACCGGAAAGGATCAGAAGAGCCAGTGCCCAAGCGAAGAGGTTTTTCATTGTCGAACCAGTTTCAAAAGCAGTGTCTGTGCCTCTGGGTAAGCCGGTGCAATCTCCAAAGACAGAAGCACGTGATTGCGGGCACCTTGTCGGTCTCCCGATTCAAATAGAGCCTGTGCCAGTCTATAGTGAGCTGCCGCCCCGTCAACAGGACTGAGACTCAAAAACACGGTGTATTCCCGCACCGCCTTCTCCGTTTCGTTCAACCGCAAATAGAGATCTCCCAGCTGTTGATGGGTCTCCGGTTGAAGGGGATCCACGTACATGACTTCTTCCAGGTATTTTGCCGCCTCTTGAGGCTGATCCCTGTCGGAAAGCAGACTCGCGATCCGGTGAGCGTTCTCAGCGAACTGAGGTGCGGCGCGCCACCAGCTCTGAAGCACCTCCACGAGCTTGTCGACTTGCCCAGTCTCTTCATAGATCCGGGTCAAAATGTCATAGGGGCTTCCTCTTGCTGCCTGTGTAGGGAGGATCTCCAAAGCCTTTTCCAGGTAGGGAATCGCTTCCTCCTGGCGACCGGCTGATTTCAGTTGGGTTCCCAAGCGCAGGTTGAGAAAATAATTCTCTGGAGCAGCTTGCCAGGCTTGTAGCAAGGTCTCCAGATCGGTTTCCGACTCAGCCTCGCCTTCTCCTTCTTCTTCCTGTCCAACTCCACCGGGAAGCAGGTGCACCAGTGTGAAGTTTTCGGGAGCCGCAAGCTTGCTCACAAGCGGTTTCAAGGTTTCTTCCATTTCCTGGCGAAACTGACCATCGATCTCTTCCACCGAGGCACCCAGGACCTGTTGAAACACCTCCTCTGTGGAAAGTCCCTGGCCGAAGGCTTTCAGCATCGCTGAAAGGCTCTCGAATCCATATCCAGAGACCAGAAACTCACAGATCCATCCAGCCTGGAAGTAGGCAATGGAGAGGGCCTGTCCTGATTCGGGTCGTTCAAAACCGGAGTTCAGATCTTTCAGGGGGAGCAAGACGTCGTCCTTATAAGCCTGCACGAAGCCGACGTTGAGATAGTCCCCCCATCCTTCGCCTGCCTGGCGTTCCTCCATCATGGAAATGCCCTCTGTGAACCATCTGGGGACTTTTTCATTGCTCAGGGAGAGGGTCACCACATGGGCGAGCTCATGCCAGAGTGTGGAGCCCCAATGGAATTCTCCTCTGGGCCGCGCCGAGGGAGAATCCATAGCCACGATTCGTCCAAAGGTGGCGCCCAGCGCCCCCAGTCCCGGAAGTCCCATGGTTCGAACAGCGAAGTCTTCATGATCGGGAAACATTTCAAAAACGTACTTGCCCGAGACCTGGTGGTTATATTTCAGCTCCAATGTCCTCAAGCTTCTCTCTGCCAGTTCCTCTACATAGGGCCTGAGGGCAACAGCCTCCTTTTCATGCAACTTGATTCGAAAATGTGGGGTTTCGAAACGGACAAAGCGATCGAAACTATCCAGAAGTCTCAGAGTGTTGACCGTCCAGATGTTAAAGGGATCGTTGGCGTAGGCCACCTCCAGGATTCGCTTGCCCTCTTCTTCTTCGCCCAATCGAAGCAATGCGATACCCAGGGAGGCACGGGCTGACTCCTGCTGGGGATTTCGCTGCAGCGCTTCTCGATAAAACTCGGCCGCCTCCTTTAGGAGCCGGTTGCGGTTGGCAAGATCCCCCAGTGTTTCGAACAGATCGCCATCGTTGGGATTGATCTTCAAGATCCGTTGCTGGCGCTTTTCAAATTCTTGGATTTCTCCCCGGAAATATTCATAGGCACACTCGAGCTCCAGTAGAGGAAGGAAAAGTTTGTTTTTCTTGAGCCCCTTTTCGATCCAGTCCTGGGCTTCCTTCCAGTTCTTGTCCTCTATCGCCAGCAAGGTCTTGAAGGCAAAGGCTTGTAGATTTTGGGGATTCAACTCGAGCGCTTGGGCAAGGGCCTCGGTAACACCCGGACGGAACTGGCCTTTCAGGGCCTGGGCCAACCCCACATAGGCTGCGTCCACTCCCCAGCGGAAGTATTCTGAAGAGGACTGGTCCATGGCCTGGATCCCATCTCGGAAGATCAATTCGGCTTCAGCGGCATTGTACTTCGTCAGGTAGAGGTTGCCCCAGTCGACAAACAGCGAAACAGAGACGGGTTGGACCTCTGCAGCTTCGATGAAAATTCGGTTGGCGTCCTGCCACAACCTCAATTGCCAGGCCGCATAGGCAGCCTGCCCGATTTCCTCGGAAGTGTTCAACTGTCCGGATTGGTAAAGACCCAGCAACCTGCGCGAGTAGCTCTGGGCTTCATCTCTTCTCCCCTCCCGTTGGGTCAACTCCACCAGAAGTCGCAACACATGGGGATCCGAAAAGGAGGAGCTTTTCAACCGCTTTTCCGCCCTGTCGTAGCGGCCCTCCTGCATGAACTCCTGGACCTCGGTCAGCAATTTGATGGGCGCTCGCTCGGGTAAAGAACCCACTTGAGAAGCAAAAGCGGTCGAGAATGTGAAAAAGATCAGGACCAACTGCTTCACAGTTCACCCTCCATCTCGGCGATGCTTTCATTGAGGATGGCCAACTTCACCAGAAGCTCTTCCAGGGCACGGTAATATTCATTTTCGGGCATCTGGTTTTTGCGAAACTTTAAATCTTCGATTTCCCGTTCGAGTTCCACCCCTCGCGAAGCCAGCTCCCGCGCTTCCCGGGTGCGGTACGGTTGGTCAGTCGCTCGGGAAAGATAAGCCGTGGAGGCGAGAAGCGTTCCTTGGTTGCCTGGGTGGGTTTCCAGGATGGTTTTCTTTTCCAGGAGAACCTGGCCGTTGTCCTGCAAAGTGGAGTGTTCTGTTTGAATTCGTCCCTTTTCTTCGAACCAGGCAGCCACCTTCTGATGGCTGAAAAGAAATGCTTCCAGGAGCGACACCTTGGCATTTTTATCGGTGTCGGCTTCCTCCGAGGTTACCGCTTCCAGGAAAAAGGACATAAACAAGGGAGGGTGCCTTTCCGTTGCACTCTTGGTGGCTGTCACGATGACCCGATTCTTCTGGCCCAACTGGGAAGCGAGGGTGCCGCTAGAGCTGGTGGCGGCGACCAGATAGGTTCTGGTCTCACCCAGCCCGTCGAAAAAAGTTTGGATCTCCTGATCCGTCAAGTCGGGGCCTGAGATATTGAACTTGTAATTTCGGTTGTCGTGGGTGGCATGTCCAATCAAGAAAAGCCACAGCTCCTGTGGGGGAGGAGATGAGGAGATTTGCTCAAAGAGTTGAAGAATATCGGTCTTTTTCTTCTCGCGACCATCGAGGCGATAAACGACGCTCTCAAGCTCATCTTGAAAGTGTGCTTCCGTTGCCAGACCCCAGCTGAGAAAATTCTCCTCGTACTCCGGCATCCCACCCAGTCCGGTAATGATGATGCAGACCGTCTCACCCTGGGCTAGCCCCTGTGGGGCAGCGACGGAGGTGAGCAAAAAGAAAAAAGAAAAAAGAGAGAAAGAGCCAATCCTCATGTTTTGCTAGATCATCCCTTCTCGTCTGCGAAGAATCCACTCGCCAAAAAGTAAAGCCATGAGCAGCAGCAAATTGAACGGCATATCCCAGAGATCCAGCACCTCGATGACGGATGTTTGAGATTGAGTGTATAGAATTTCCTCCGGTAATCTTTCGACGTCGGAAGCCGTGTAGTAGTTGCCTCCCGTTTCCTGTGCCAGCTTCTCCAGAAAGTCCTTCTTCTGGAATGCCTCAAAGTATTCTCGTGAACCGGTGGAGGTCAGAAAGAAAGTTTTGGCTTGCCGGTCTTGATCGCTTTCGGCAAGAGCACTGGCTGTGGCCTTGACCTCAACTGCATAGAAGCCATCCTCGTGAGGGGTCAACTGGCCCCTGTAGATTCCATCCTCCTGAGCATCCCATTGAAGGGGTAGCGTGAAAACCTCTCCGGAGGGAGAAGTAACGGTGGCTTCAACACGGGCATCGTTGATTCGATTGAAAGCCTTGTCGCTCACCTCGGCTCGAAGATCGACCACCTCGTTTTGAGAGTAGACCTCGCGTTTCGTTTCCAGGGTGATGGGATTCTTTGCCGAACGGACCAGCCAGCGCAGCATCTGTCTCCAAAAGGTCTCGTGCTTTTGATCCTCCTGATCCTCAAGCATCTGCCAGCGCCAGCTGCTGCCGGTTAAAAGGGCCAGGGTGTGTCCGCGGCCGTATCGCTGAAAAACGACCAGCGGAATCCCAGGCTGGTCCGAATCCAGACTCGAAGAGGTGTCCAGCCGGGCCAGAACCGTTGCTCCCGATTTGATGTCTCTAACCACATTCCAATCCGTCAGTACTGGAATCTCATCCCATTCCGAAGCGTTGTTCCCTTCTATGGAGGAGAGCTGCAGGGCCGGATGGTTCAATCCTTGATCGGTCAATCGCAGCTTGCTTTCCCCCTGGGCATAAATGGATTCGGAGCCGGAACCCTCTTCATCACTGGCTTGCAGCCAGACCGGAAGGATTTCCTCAATGGGGGTGTTCTGATATTGGCCGGAAGCAAAGGAAGAACTGCCCCCTAACATCATGAACCCGCCCCCCCGCTTGCCTACGAAATCACGCACCATTTCCATCTGTGGGTAAGTAAAGAAGGAGGATTCAACACTCCCAAAAAGGATGCCCTGGTACTGGAAGAGCTCTTCTCTTTCTGAGGGAAAGCCGGCTGCCAGGGTGGTCTCTTCTTCGATTCCCTGACGATAAAACTTATTGAGGGCGGTTCGCAGCAATGTGACCAGACGAACGTTCTTGTCTTCCGCCATGGCCCGGCGGATAAATTTGTATTCCCAGCGCGGATGCCCTTCTACATAGAGAATTCGGGCTGACAGATTTTGAACATCGATAATGGTGGTTCGAGTGTTATTCTCCAGGATCTCTTCGCCTTCCAAGGGCTTTAGAGAGAAGTGATAGCTCTTGATTCCCTCCGATTTGGGTATGATTTTCACCTCGGTAGTAAAGGTGTCGGAATCTCGGGGAAAGTGAACCTCCTTGGTCTGTACTAGAGTGTTTCCCTCTCGAACTTCGAGGCGGCCGCGGCTGCCACCAAAACCGCTGTGACGGAAAGTAACCCGGGCAACCGAGAGCGTCTCGGGTACCGAAACTCGGGGTACACTGACATGGGTGATCTCCACATCCCTGCTCAAGGACTCAGGACCCAGACCGATGGTGTGAATGGGGATCTGGCGGGCCTTCAATTCGGCAAGGACTTCCTGGAAGTCTCGGTAGCTGTTGTCTGAGCCGTCCGTGAACAGGAGAATCCCGGCAAGGGGTAAATTTTTGGTTTCCGTCAGTACCCCTTCCATTCCTTTGACGATGTTGGTCTGATCTCCCTTCCAGTCCAGTTCCATAGACTCTTCAACTCTTCGAACCTGCGAATCGAACTGAAAAAGGCGCACATAAAATTTCTCATCCAGAGCCTTCAGAAAGTCGGATTCCTCAGTAAGCAGTTCCTGTGCCTTCTGGCCTCTGGGCTGGTTGGTTTCGGTGGGGATGCCCATGCTTCGCGAATTGTCCACCAGAATGGCCAGCAGATTTTCTTTGGGAACAAGCCGGGAAAGGACCAATCCCGGCCTCATGCACAACAGGAACAGAGCCAGAAAGAACGCGCAGCGAAGAGCAAGCAGTCCCCAGCCTGCCCTCTTACCCTTCACTTGCAGCAACTTGTGGCGATAGACCAGGAAAAGCAGGGCCGCAAGCGATACGATCAGCAGTCCAATGGTCCAGTAGCTCAGGACCCACTGGAAAGTGAATTCGCCCCGCTGAAAAAAGAAAGGTCGGTATTTGAAGAAAAAGGTAAATAGATTTTCCATGGTCGACCCTGGTCCACTGATCGAAACCGGTGATCCCTCATCATACCAGGGTTTTCCCGCCAGATAGAACCGTATTGGGCAGGATCATCAACAAAATAGGGTAGCCCGGATTATGCATAGTCCGGGCTAAGCAACGGGAGGTGCCGTACCCCTTTTGTTATCCCTCTTACCGCTTTGAAACCAGCCAGACAATGATTCCTATGGGAATGGCGATACAGGTGATCAAAAACCAAAAGGCGAACAATGTATCGGTGACAGGGACTTCCACCATGTACATCCCCGTTCCGATACATAACCAAAAGAACCAGCGTGTCATTTTCTACTTCGCCATCGATCAATCTTTAGAGGACCACCCACGATCCTCCAGTATGGTCGAAAGTATAGTCGGGAACCCTGGCTTGTTGACCCTCCTGAGCCCGCTAGGGTAACCTTCCCGCGTAGAAGTGGGAAGGAAAATGATGCCGTTGACACCCGAGAATTCGCCCTCTCAAATTCGTGTGGCGCTGGCTGGCCTAGGAACGGTGGGTCAAGGTGTGGTGCGACTGTTACAAGAAGAAGGGGCCCGCTATCGTCAAAGCTTGGGACTCGATTTACGGCTGGTGTTGATTCTGGACAGGAGTCACCGCCAAAAAGATACCTCCTGGATCTCATCGGATGTGAAGTTTACGGAGTCTCTGGACGACTTTCTGGAGACCCCTTCAGATGTCATCGTGGAACTGATCGGAGGTCAGGACCCGGCCGATCAGATCATTCGTGCTGGTCTGGAAGAAGGTAAAAGTGTGGTCACTGCCAACAAGCTGCTGATGGCCCGTTTGGGTCCCGAGTATTTGAAGCTGGCGGCCCAGAGGAATGCCTATTTGGGATTTGAAGCCTCGGTGGCTGGGGGGATCCCGATCATCCAGATGGTGACTCGTTCTATTTTTCCCGACCGGATCTCACAGGTGCGAGGAATCCTCAACGGCACCAGTAATTTTATTCTTTCGGAGATGGCCGATGGTGGCAGCGATTACCAGGATGCTCTCACCCGGGCCCAATCCCTGGGTTATGCAGAGGCCGATCCTTCCTTGGATGTCTCAGGAGGAGATGCCCGGGACAAACTGGCGATCCTGAGCGCGCTTTGTTTTCATACCGCAGTCGATCCCGAGCAGATCCCCACACAGGGTGTGACCGAGATTACCCCGGTCGACTTTCTTTATGCTCGGCGCCTGGATGCAACCATCAAGTTGCTGGGGGTGGCCACAAACGACGGTCCAAAGCCAACTTTGCGTGTGGCTCCGTTTTTGATTGACAATGGTCTCCCATTATCGAAGATCTCAGGGGTCCTCAATGCGGTGGAGGTCACGGGAGCGACTCTCGGGTCGGTGCTCATCAGCGGGAAGGGTGCCGGCGAGGGTCCGACTGCTGTCTCCGTTGTGGCGGACATCTTGGAGGCAGCACGGCAGACCAGGAGCACCTCCCCGGCCATACCTTCCGAGTCCGGTTCTGAAGCCGAGCCGTCTGACCCGGCAGTCAGCAGCGACTGCGATGAGCGCTATCCTTTCTATTTGCGCTTTTTTATCAAGGACCGTCCGGGCGTCATTTCGACCGTTGCCCAGATCCTGGGTGAGAGAAACATCAGTATTGACCTGGTTCTGCAGGAAAAGTGGGCCGATCGATCGAATTACCCCTTTGTCATCACGGTCGAACCCACGCGATTTTCCTCCATGCGAGAAGCGGTCGATGAGATGAAGAAGCTGGACTTCAACCGCGCTGACCCTTTAGCTCTCCCTGTGCTGAAGGAATAAGTTATAATTTCTGGTTTTAGGGCGGTGTAGCTCAGGGGTTAGAGCAAGCGGCTCATATCCGCTTTGTCGGGGGTTCGAATCCCTCCACCGCTAGAGTATCCCTTCGCTTCCGAGGGCGTCACAGCTGTTCTTGAGGAAACGATGAAACCATATTTCCGGCCTCGTCGATTGCGCGAGAATCCGATTTTGAGAAGGATGGTCCAGGAGACTCGGCTCTCGGTGGATCAGCTGATCTATCCTGTTTTTGTACGCGAGGGAAAGGGGATTCGGGAAGAAATTCCTTCTATGCCCGGGCAGTACCGCTTCTCCCTGGACACATTGGTCGAGGAACTGCAGTCGGTCGCAGAACTCTCGATTCCAGCCGTGATCCTTTTTGGAATTCCCGCTCAAGAGAAGAAAGACCCTGTGGGAAGTGCGGGTTATGCTCGAGATGGGGTTGTTTGCCAAGCCCTGGAGGTGGCTCGAAAGAAGGTCCCTGAATTACTTTTGATCGCCGATGTGTGTCTCTGTGAATACACCGACCACGGACACTGTGGCATCGTCAAGGAAGGTCCTGTGGAGGGTCAGGGAATCGTCCACAACGATGAGACATTGGAGATCCTGGCCCAAGCAGCGCTGGCTTATGCTCAGGCCGGTGCCCATGTGGTTGCCCCATCGGACATGATGGACGGCCGAGTTGGGGCCATTCGAGAAGCCTTGGATGAGGAGCAATTGGAACATATTCCCATTCTTTCCTACGCGGCCAAGTATGCCTCCGCCTTTTACGGTCCTTTTCGAGAGGCTGCCGAATCTGTTCCCCAGTTCGGGGATCGGAAGAGCTACCAGATGGATCCGGCCAACTCTCGCGAAGCCCTGAAGGAAGTGGAACTCGATCTGGAGGAGGGTGCAGACATCGTTATGGTCAAGCCGGCCATGCCCTATCTCGACGTCATTTTTCAGGTTCGCCAGATGACGACCGTCCCCTTAGCGGCTTATCAGGTGAGTGGAGAGTATTCCGCCTTGTGTGCTGCCTTCTCC
>JAZFTY010000501.1:0-3296 GCA_036446935.1 Acidobacteriota bacterium
CCCGGAAATCTCCACACCGTAATTCATGGCGCGCAGGATGTTGACGATGGCGCGTCCTACCGTGCTCTTGCCGCAGCCCGACTCGCCGACCAGGCCCAGCGTTTCGCCTTTGAGGAGATCGAAGCTCATTCCGTCGACCGCCTTCACCTCGGCAATCTTACGCAGGAAGACCCCGCCGAAAACGGGAAAGCGGACCCGCAGATCTTTAACTTCGAGAATCTTCTCCATTTAGGGCCTGCCCTCGTCCATCAGGTGACAGCGCACCCAGTGCCGGGGGGAGATTTCCAGCAATTGGGGTTCGGTCAATTCACAGTGATCGAGCTTTTCCTGACATCGGGTCACAAATTTGCAGCCCACCGGCAGATCCTGAATATCGGGGACATTGCCGGGGATGGCCGGAAGCCGCTCGGCCTTCTCTCCATCCAGGCTGGGTAAGGAGGCCAGCAGCCCCCGCGTATAAGGATGCTGTGGGTTTTTGAACAGTTCTATAACCGGAGCAATCTCCTGAATCCGACCGCCATACATTACCGCCACACGGTCGCAGGTTTCCGCCACCACCGCCAGGTTGTGGGTGATCAACAGGATTGCCGCATCCTTTCGCTGTTCCTTGATTCCCAGCATCAATTCCAGAATCTGGGCCTGTATGGTGACATCCAGGGCAGTGGTGGGCTCATCGGCAATCAGCAGTGAGGGGTTGCAGGCCAGCGCCATGGCGATCATGACGCGCTGTCGCATTCCTCCCGAGAACTGGTGGGGGTACTCGGACATGCGCAGGGCCGGCTCCGGAATTCCCACCAGCTTGAGCATCTCAACACCCCGGTCGAATGCCTCCTGCTTGGAACATCCCTCGTGTTCCAAGACCACTTCGGATAACTGCATTCCGATAGTGAAGACCGGATTCAAGGAGGTCATCGGTTCCTGGAAGATCATGCTGATCTCTTTACCGCGGATTTTTCGCATCTCCTGCCAGGAAAGTTTCAGCAGGTCCTGTCCCCGAAACAGGATTGAGCCGGCTACGATCTCTCCCGGAGGGTTGGGAATCAGACGCAGAATGCTCAAAGCCGTGACACTCTTTCCCGCGCCCGATTCCCCCACCAGACCCAGCACTTCTCCGGAGAAAATATCCAGATTGACCCCGTCAACCGCTTCGGCGATGCCGGATTCGGTTTTGAAGTGGGTTTTGAGACCCTGGATCTGCAGCAATTTTTCAGACATAGAGCATTCCTATCTCAATCGGGAAAACTCCTTGGGGTCGAAGGCTTCACGAATCGCCTCGCCGATCAAGACGATGAGGAGCAAGGTCAGAAAAAGAGCGGCCAGAGGGAAAAACACCAGCCACCACTTGGTCAAAAAACTCATGCCCTGTCCAATCAGCTCACCCCAGCTGGGAGTGGGGGCGGGCAGGCCGAATCCCAGAAAGTCCAGGGCCACCAGCGCTCCGATATTACCCACGATGGCAAAGGGGGCGAAGGAAACCACCGGGTTGATGGCGTTGGGCAAAATATGCTTGAACATGATGGTCCAGTCCGACGCCCCCATGGCGATGGCAGCCCCCACATAGTCTTTGGCCTTTTCGCGGTAGAACTCGCCGCGGATGTAGTAGGTGATTCCCATCCAGCCAAATGCGGACATGATGGAGATCAAAAGCCAGAAGGATGGCTGCACGAGCTGACTTCTTCCGGGCAGATAGATGGGAACCACGATTGAGCTGACGATCATGATGGTGTAGAGAAAGGGCAGAGAGGACCAGACTTCGATGAACCGTTGTCCCAGAATGTCCCACTTTCCCCCGAAGTAACCAAGCCATCCACCCACGGCAATCCCCAGCCCAAAGCTAAAGATGAGAACCAGTAGGGCAAAGGTCATCGAGATATTGAAGCCATAGGCGAGCCTGGCGAAGACGTCCCGGCCTCGATCGTCGGTACCAAAGGGATGCTCAAGGGAAGGCGGGTGGGGAGGGACACCCTCCAACTCGAGAAGGGATTCATAGGGGCTGTAAGGGTAAGGAGGCAGAAGGACCCAGTTGCCTTCTCCTTCAACGGCAAACTGTTGCTTCATCTCCCGGTAGTCGGGTTCGCCGATGGCCTCCAGACCGAAAGCGGCGGGGCTGTGGAAGCGCAGCTTGGGGAAGTAGAATTCGCCTTCATAGCGGACCAGAAGCGGCTGGTTGCTGACCAGCAGAGGCAGCACGAAGGAGACCAGGTAGAGTGCCAGAATAGCCAGAAACGAGTAGTAGCCTCGCTTGAGGCTCTGAAACTTGCGCCAACGCTTGCGGAAGATGGACAGGGAAGGGGGTTGGACCTGGTTCATTATTGAAACCGTATCCGTGGGTCGACAAACACGTAGATGATGTCCGAGATAATGTTGCCCATCAGCATGAGCAGGCTGGAAATGACCACGATTCCCAGAGCCACCGGGTAGTCTCTTTGCAGGATCGAGGTATATCCCAGATAGCCCATGCCGTCGATATTGAACACCTTCTCGATCAGAAAGGAGCCGGCCAGAATCAGGCTGAAGAAATGTCCCAGACCGGTGACGATGGGGATCAGGGAATTCCGCAGGGCATGCACAAAGATGACCCGCCGCTCACTCAGGCCCTTGGCGTAGGCGGTCCGGACGTAATCCTGTCCCAGATTTTCCATCAGAGAGTTCTTGGTCAGAATGGTTAGGGTGGCAAACGAGCCGATCATATAGCAGACCACGGGAAGGAACATGTGATGGAGCTGGGCCACGATCTTCTGTCCGAAATTAAGAAATTCCCACTGGATGGGTCGGAATCCGCCCAGGGGAAAGAGGTCCCAGAAGCTTCCTCCTCCCAGCACCACCAATAAGGCGGTTCCCAGCGCCCATCCGGGGATCGAGTAGCCGAGAAAGACAATGAAGCTGCTGGTGAAATCGAAGCGCGATCCGTGTCGAATGGCCTTGAACACCCCCAGCGGCACGCATACCAGGTAGCTCAGCAAAAAACCGGTGAGGCCCAGGAAGATAGAGACGGGAAAGCGTGATTTGATGACATCCCACACCGGCTCCTGGTAGATGTAGGATCGGCCCAGATTGAGTTGCAACACGTTCCAGAGCCACTGGGCGTAACGAATATGGACGGGCTTGTCGAACCCGTAGTAGCGCTTCATCTCCTCCATCGCCGCTTCAGGAATATTGGAATCCAGCCTCAGCGCGTCCCCGCCGCCTCCGCCCTCCTGAGCCAACGCCATCTGGTAGCTCATGATTTGACGCTCAATGGGGCCTCCGGGGACAAACTGCATGATCAGGAAGACAGCCAGGGTGATGCCGAGGAA
>JAZFTY010000502.1:0-7145 GCA_036446935.1 Acidobacteriota bacterium
CTCAAGGATCAGGGCTAAGGGCGTTGAGCGCCCACTCCGCATGCCGGCGAATCATGGGATCGTCACTCTGGAGGAGATTTTCCAATTCCGGGATCATCTCCGGATCCCCACTATTCCCCATCGCCACCACTACATTGCGCAAAAAGCCGCGCCATTTGGCGCGCTTGATGGGGCTGCCCCGATAGCGCTTCTGAAACTCCTCGGGCGAGAGACGCGCCAACTCGAGTAGCTGGGGCGCCCTATTTTCCTCTCTGGGTTTGAATTCCTCCACTGAAGAAACAGGGGCTTTTCTATTCCAGGGACAGACATCCTGGCAAATGTCGCAGCCAAAAATCAGATTTCCCATGGGTTCTCGAAACTCCTCGGGAATGTCCTCTCGCAGTTCGATGGTCAGATAGGAGATGCAGCGACGGCTGTCGAGCAGATAGGGTTCGACAATGGCATCGGTTGGGCAGGCATCGATGCAGCGGGTGCAGGAGCCACAGAAATCTGCACCCGGGGCATCATATTCCAGTTCCAGATTCAGCAGAATTTCCCCAAGAAAAAACCAGGAACCCAGATCGCGAGACAGCACGTTGGTGTGCTTTCCCAACCAACCAACTCCCGAATGGACAGCCCAGTACTTGTCCATGACAGGCCCGGTATCCACGTAGATTTTCGCCTCCACCTCAGGCTCAAACCCACATACATAGTCAAGAAGTTCCTCCAGCCTTTTACCCAGGACTTCATGATAGTTCTCTCCCGAGGCGTAGCGAGAAATAGTCCCTCGTTCAGGACGTTCGTAGGGAAGGTCGTAGTCATGAAGATAGTTCAGAGAGAGAGAAACCACAGAAAGGGCACTGGCCAACACCTTCCTGGGATCGCTCCGCTTCTCGGGTGACCGCTCCATGTAGGCCATGGTTCCATGATATTGGCGGGCCAGCCAGGCCTCCAGAGCCTCTCCCGGCATCGCCGATATTGGCGCAATCCCCACAGCCTCAAAACCTAAGGCACGAGCCTGATCCTTGATCCTCCGAGTCCGTTCCCTCTTGTCCATTGTGCTACTCTCTCTGCCGGGTTTCGAGAGTGATTATAGCACCGGGTATGGGCAAGCCTTGTCATGAGAAAATTTGAGTTAGCGGACATTTTCGGTTTGGTGGTGGTCCTGCTCTGGGCTGCCAATTTACCCCTGGCCAAGGATGCCTTGAGGGAAATCTCCCCAGTGAGTTTCAATGCGGTGCGTATCCCCCTGGCGGCCTTACTCTTGTGGATTCCGATGCTGCTCTTAAAAGGGCGAATTCATCTTCAGCCTAGAGATATCTGGAAGATCCTGGCACTGGGTATCATCGGCAATGTCTTCTATCTCACGCTGTTCATCCACGGACTTGAACTGACCAAGGCCGGCAATGTTGGGCTGCTGATGTCAGTCGGGACTGTGTTCACCGCTTTGTTGAGCCGTCTCTTGGGGCATGAGTACCAGGGCCGCATGGTCTGGGTGGGCATCTTCCTGTCCTTTGGCGGCGTAGCGGTGATCCTGCTTGAAAGTGCGGAGTTTGCCGTTGGCGCGGGGACACTGGCTGGAGACCTGATCACATTGGCTGCCGCCTGCTGCTGGTCCCTGTACACGGTTTTCAGTAAAACCCTGATGAAGAGCTATTCACCTCTCACGTTTACGACTCTTACACTGAGTGTCGGCGGCTTTGCCCTCTTTTTCATCTCGCTCCCTGATCTGATGGACCAAAACTGGGGGCAGATCTCCACGAAGAGTTATCTCGAACTGGTCTACTCTTCCATCTTCTCTCTGGCTATTGCCTACTCCATCTGGTTTTTCTGTGTGGACCGCCTGGGCAGTACGAAAACCGCCATCTATGCCAACCTGGTCCCTTTCTGGACACTCCTATTCGCTTGGTTTTTTATTGGGGAGAAAATCACCCTACTCCAAATCCTGGGAGGAACTTTGATTTTGGGGGGAATCTATCTGACCAAGCTGAAGGGGAAGCTGACAACTGACAGCTGACAATTGTCCGTGATCTGTTGTCTGTTGTCTGTTGTCTTATTGAGTCATTCCAAACTGTCGAAGCATATACTGATAGAAGGGATCATTCGTATACTTCCGAATCCAGTTGATCGAAAGCACACAACGTTCGTACTTGTCGGCCAGTTTCTTGAACACCACCGTCGATTCGGTGTTCGGCTCCAGTTGGCTGGCCACCCTATAACTGCTGCGCCCTGTGTCGACATAGTAGGAATGAGAAAGAGTCCGTTTTCCGTAGGTCAGGCTCTCGGGAAACATTCCCAGGATAAACAGCGTGTGGTCCCCGATCTGTTGGTAGCATTCCTTTTTTCTTGACCGGGGAGCTTCCGTGGCCACCTCAATCATGTCCGTCAGGTAAGCTAAACACTCACCGTTTTCACCCTTTAACTTATAGAGGTTATCCACGTACATGAAGTGGGTGAGCAGATCACTGAGATAAAACAGGAGATCCTTATCGGGTATATTCGCCTGGGTCAGGGCCCGATCGGCCACAGTTCGGAAGTGCTTCTTAACCGGATGATTGCTAGGAATGTTCTGACCTTCGTACGTCACTTTCCCCGCTTTCTAGCCCCGGTAGTCCCTATAAGAAAGTGTACCCTATCGTGTGTCTCCTTCGTGCAAACTGCATCCTACAATAGGCCTCTGATGTTATGGGTGATTCGAGCGGAAAGGCCCGCAGGCTCTGTTGGAGAGCAGTCAGAGCCGTGGGCTTTAGCCCATGGGCCCGTCTGGAGAACCCAGGCGCTGGTCCCGACGGCGAAGGGCCGCCTGGTAACGCTGTTTCTCTTCCTCCGTCTCCGGAATCAAGGGTGGAGCTTGTGTGGGTCTGCCCTTCTGATCCAGAGAAACATAGGTCACAAAAGCGGTGCTGGTTCTCAGACGCTGACCGCTGACCGGATCTTCTGAAAAGACCTGAACCTCCACTTCCATCGAGGTGGTGAAGACCCGGGTAACAAACGCCTCCAGCAGCACCAGCTGACCGACTTTAATGGGGTGGAGAAATGAAACAGAGTCAACGGAGACCGTCACCACCGGAAGCCTAGCATGGCGAAAGGCGGCAATGGCTCCAGCCACATCGATCAGGTGCAGCACCTTGCCTCCGA
Organism: Acidobacteriota bacterium; assembly: GCA_036446935.1. Lineage (GTDB taxonomy): Bacteria > Acidobacteriota > UBA6911 > RPQK01 > JADFOI01 > JADFOI01. The sequence continues at coordinate 3,118 of JAZFTY010000502.1, forward strand.
GAATATTGCCATGAATATTGGCGTCGTTGGGGAGAACCATCTCCGTCATGCTTGTTCGGGATTGCGAAACCAATTTACCTTTCATAGATTTTATTTCTGCAACAAGACACAACACGGAACAGGATTCTGTGATATTTTCATTATGGTATGACGATACAGAACCTGCAGTTAGTCAACGTCCTTGTTCTCATTATGGCCGGGCTCATCGTGGTGGAAACCATTATACTCGTGGTGACCACCTTGAGTTTGAGCAAGCAGATTCAAGATCTGGATCAAAACCTCCACGTTCTCTCCCAGCGATCCGCTCAGGGAATGGCCTTTGCTCGGCGGGTGATCACCGCCATAGAAGAGGGCACCCCTCAACTCACCCAGGTTGAAGACGCGGTGGAAAAACAGCTCACCACGTTGGTGGAAACGACAAAGAAGGCCGATCAGGCGTTGGGACGCAACCTTGATTTGTTGCGGTTTGAAACGGGAGAAGCCCGGGGCCAAGTGGATACCGTTTTGAGCAAATTCTCCCAGCAAACCTTCAGGCTCCATCGCTTGCTGATCCATCCTGCTCTACGGGCTTCTGAAATTGTTCACGCCGGCATCAAAGTCCTCAAACAGACTCTTTCCAGAGAGGCCAAATCGCCGGCCTCATACGGGCCTGACAAGGAAACCTTCATCTAGATTCCAGGATCACGGTCGTCTCGAAAAGTTCGCCGTCCCGAAGAACAGCAACATCCACTTCATCACCCGGATTCTTGGTTCCCAGAGCACGGATAAACTGGCGAAGACTGTCCATGGTCCGACCGTCGAAGTGTACCAACACGTCCCCATCATTCAGACCGGCTCTTGCTGCCGGGGTCTCCTCCAGAATCTGCTTAAAACGAACTCCTCCCAGGCTCCACTCCGTGTCGGGGAGCGATCCAAACCAAGTGCGGCGTCGCCCTCCACGCCTCCTTGGCCGCTCCGGTCCACGACTCACCTCCACATACTGGAGAGACTGGTTCAGCTCGAGCAAGCGATGTAAGGTGCTTCGCACCACTTCCAGTATCTGATCAATAGTCTGGACGTTGATCCGCTCCCAATCATCTGAAGGCCTGTGGTAATCACCGTGCAAACCGGAAAAGAAAAACAGCACCGGGACTTTCTTGCTGGAGAAGGACAGATGATCACTGGAACCTCGGGAACTATCGGAATAAGAAAAATGCAGAGGTGAGGTCTTCTGCACCTCATCCAGAATCCTTTTGAACTCTGCCGCCGTTCCTACTCCACCGATCAAGAGATTTCCTTGACTCCGCCCAATCATGTCCATATTGATCATGGCCACCGATTTTTCCAGCGGCATGGTGGGATGATCCGTATAGTATCGCGACCCCAGCAGACCCAGTTCTTCCCCGGCAAAGGCGATGAAAAGCAAGCCCTGCTGCAATGGAGAATCTCTACTGAACTCCTGAGCAAGCTGCAGCAATGTCGCCGTTCCTGAGGCATTATCGTCAGCTCCATTGTGAATTTGATCGATGAGTTCGGGAGCCAGAGACCCCCTGACACCCAAACCCAAATGGTCATAGTGAGCACCGATGATGATGATCTTGTCTGTTTGCCCAGGTAGGAAACCCAACACATTTCTCACCGTGTGTTGAACCTGGACCACATCCAACGAAACAGTGGCAGTGACGTCGAGATCGAAGGAGACAGGAGTCAAATGACGGTTGATTTCCTCAACGATTTCAACAGAGTTGCGGCCGCCTTTCTCGAGCAGGCGCTCACTCCATTCCGGAGTAAGTCTGATCGTGTGAATTCCTATGCTCTCCACTCGAGTTCGACGGGAACGGGTCTCCTCATCGGGCGGGTGGGTCAAGCCATCGGAGAGAAGAATCACACCCACAGCCCCTCTCTTTTTAGCGTTCATCACCTTATACAACACGGTTGCGTAAGGCGTGAGTTCCTTCCCTGCGAAACGACTCTCTTCCGCTTGCTCCTGGGGCTCATGCTCAAAGATCAGCACGATCTTCCCGACCACATCGAGATCTCTGTAGTCGTCATACTCCAGTTCGGGCGCTGAAATGCCGAAGCCGGCGAATACCAACGGTCCCTGAACGACCGTATCCGGACCCGAGGTCAACGGGAGGTAATCCTTCAGCACCTCCAACCGAATCTGTTCCGTTCCCATTTCCAATGTGACCTGATTTTCCGGGCCCAGGGATCGTCCCATGCTGATCTCGAATTCCTGGAAATAGGTTTGTTGATTTCCAGCCGGCAGAAGACCATATTCCCGAAAGAACTCGGCAAGATAATCGGCTGCCTGCTCAAGCTCCGGACTGCCATTACCACGCCCTTGTAATTCATCCGAAGCCAGATAACGCAAATGCCCCATTAAATTGTCCCTTGTGCTGGGTTGGGGTTGGGGTTGGGTTTGAGCCAGAGCCAGCGCGCTGAGCAGCAACACAATCGTGCTGCCCAGACGAGCCATCCGAACTTTCCTCACCGCTGAAGCCTCTTTATTTGAAAAAACCTGAAATTTCACACTTGCAACGTGATGCCCATTATAATGAGTTCCTCCTATGAAGGAAGTACTCAAAGCGATCCAATACAAGAATCTCGACGAAGCGCAGAGAACCCTGGCCGAAAGCATGGATGGGACCATCCAAATATTCGACGACGCAGGTGAGGAGCCTCAGGGTCTGCTGAGCGTCATACCCCAGGATCGCCTCCCTGAAAATGAGTTTCACCGTCTGCTGGACACCCACATAGGAACCCTGGTCGAGGTGGAGAAAGTCTCCTATTCAGGCTATGGGCCACCCGCCGAAGAGCAGGATTATATGGGATTTGTCAGCGAAAACATCGCCTACGTTCTGAAAGGGTGCCACTTGCCTATCGAAATCGAGAGCTGTCCCCGGGGGGCCCGGGACATCCATCACCTGGAAGCGATGGTCCTGGACCGTGAACATCCTCTCGATCGAGCTCATCTGGCCAAGCATTTGCAACTTCCTTCCGAGTGGGACTTCGACAGCCTCTTCGCTTTGATCGCAGAGGGTCAATGCACGGCCGAGGAGATCGATCGCCTCATTCATGAGGATCAATAACAGAGATCAGGTTGCTTTCCTGCTGAGATAAAACTGCATTTGGCCACTGTAAAACAGGAGTTTCACGGTGAGCCGCCCCATCATATAAAGCTGTTGCACAATGATGGCCAACAGAATCGTCAGCCAGCTTTGCTGGGGCAACAACCACTCGATTCCGGTGTAGAGGACAACCCAGGCCAACCCCACAACGGCGATCAACAGGTACAACCCGAAAGAAGAAAAAAAAGAAGTGGTGCAGAACTTCAGCGCGGAGAAAACTACTACCACTGCACTGGTACGATCCTCGAGCGCTGTCTTGATCCTGGCATAGTCAAAAAGCATATTCAGAAAAAGGAACATCACCAGTACGATTCCATAGCGCCCCACATCCCAATAAAAGGCGCCTCTATCGGTGACTGCCGCGTTGGTGAGCTTCTCTCCTAAGTCGCTCAACGGTTCAACGATCCAACTCCCCAAAAACCAGAAAGCCAAGATGGCCAGTACCGTCAACCGAAAGAACCGCCCGAAAAACATCCCGCCATTGCGAAAGAATTCACGGAGACTGGTGCCCTTTGGATCCAACGCCAGGGAGCCCACGGCGGCAGCCAGCAGAAAGGAATGAAGCAGAGCATAAAGAGCTCCCAAAGAGACAATGACCCAGGGCAACCGGGTGAGCTCCCCATCCAGTAGAACTTCCCAATTGCGAGCGAAAGGACCAGCCCCCAGTACCCACGGAGTAAAGGTGGAAGCAAAACCCGTCACTCGATCGGTAAAAAGCGTGTACCAGTCGTAATCCAGCTGTCCCACCAATTTGTCACGGTACAACCCCGGCCCCAAAGAGTCCTCAAAGACCTGCATGAAGGGCACCAGCAGAAGGGCAGCAACGAACAGGTTGGCGAAATAAAAATAGAAGACTGTTTTCTTGTGATTTCCCAGCTGATTCCAGCCCTGCTTCAATATTCCAAGCATGATCAGGCG